>NZ_JACDRR010000005.1:0-38979 GCF_013449375.1 Pectobacterium sp. CFBP8739
TTATCAACCGCATTCTTACCCGCATCATGTCCGCTGACGGCACCAACAGAAGAGTCACTTGCTACGCTGCCTGCCAGCATTGCCGCCAGCGAGGCCAGATTGCTGATCTTATCTTTATCACCGTTGGATAAATGGGCGATGTCAGTGTCGGGGTAGAGATAGTCTTTGATTGCACGCGCCGCCAACTCACCCGTTGCTGCGCCCACCGCACCGGCCGTGGCATTGCCACCGGACAGTTCAGCGGTCACGCCACCTAGCACGGCGTGACCAATCGCGTTCGCCGCAATTTGCCCGGCGGTAGGATTGTCATCAAACCCCACCGTCATGTCTTTAACCACACCCGCCATATAAGGTGCCGCGCCCTGAGCCAGCGCTTTCAGCGGATCGCCACCCGCCAACGCGGTAATGGCAGAAGCGGCGGCACGAATGCCCTTATCCAAATCGCCACCGGCTTTATACTGTTCGCTGATGTCTTTGTACGCAGCGGTGCTTTGCACGCGATCCCAGTATTCTTTGCGTGTTTCTTTCGTTTCATCCCATTCACCCGCCGCGTTAATGCCCGCGTTGTTGGCCATAATCTGGCCCTGGGTGAGGGTGATATCCACGCCCTGATTCACAACATCACCAATTAAGCGCAATCGGCTTAGGCGCTGCTGTTCCTTCGCTTTATCGAAGATGGGGCTGATGCTTTGGTTAGCGTGCTCGACATCGCGGCTTAGCTCACTAACATCCTGCTGTTGATTGGCCTGATCGCGAATAATCAGCGACCCTGGTGAGAAAGCGGCATAGGTGGTGCCGGAAGCCTTCCCATCGCTGCCATCCGCGCCCAGCCCATTGGCCGCCAGATTCTGCACCGCATTTTTCAGCAGATCCTGTGCGCCTAGGCCGCCCGTGCTGATACCGACGCTGCTGTGCGATACCTCAAACTCCGCACGGTTGTTGATATTGCTGAAGCCCAGCGTGCCGGTACTGAGACGGTTTTTATCTTCGTTGGCGGTGCTGCCAATCACGGCGCCATCCAACTGCGTATGGTTACTGACGTTGATATCGAAGCCGCCGTCACCCGCAAAGATGCCGGTTTGCTCTTGCACGCTGTTATAGGTGCTGTGGATTTTATCCTTCGCCACGCTGGCGCTGACGCTGCCCGTCATGCTGCCAAAGGTAAAGCTGGCACCGGCTGAGCTGTTCTTCTGCTTCGAGTCGTAGTTGTTAATGTCCTGCTCGCTCTGCAACGTCAGGTTACGGCCGACATTGGCGACGACCTGATCGGCACTGAGCTGTGCGCCGCGCAGGGTGGTGTCACGCCCGCTATTGACCATCAGCTTATTGCCCGCATCGACGGTGGTTTCGGTATGCGTTAGGCCCTCGCCATTCTCCTTACCGGAACCTCTACTGGCATTGGCGAACACGCTGATTCCTGCGCCACCTTGACCGGCACCGATGCTGACACCGACGCCGCCGCCGCTGCTACTGTTCTTGCCTGTCTGCAACTGCGTATTCTGCGCTGACAGCAGGTTGATATCACGGTTTGCCGACAGTAGCACATCGTTGCCTGCTTTCAACTGGCTGCCGCCGAGGGTCAGATCGCCATCGTTGGCATTCTCTGAACCGGTTGCCACCAGGTTGATATTGTTGCCCGCCTGCACGGTGCTGCCGGAGGCGTTGACCGCTTCGCTGTGGCTCTCGCTCTTCGACTTCGAAGTGCTCAACGACAGGCTGACACCAATGGCGTTATTGTCGGTGGTGTTCTGCGCCGCCAGCACCGCGGCCTGCGCGGCCTGTACGCCTGCCAGACCTGATTTCAGCTTCTGCAGCGATGCCATACGGCCATCCTGCTGCTCATCAGCGGCTTTCGCGCTGGTGTAAGCGGTGTTGATCGCGCTGCCAATGGCGCCAGACAGCGCCAACGTCAAGCCCGTTTGTTTGCGTTCGTAAGTGGTATCGGTGGTGCTCTGGTTATTCGCGGCATTAATGGTGATATTGTTCGCCACCATATTGATGTCGTTACCGGCGATCACATCAGAACTCTGTACGGCGATATTATTACCTGCCACCAGACTGGTATCGCCCGCCACGCTGCCCAGCGTGCTGTTGTTCTGCGTTAGTGCGGCGGTGTCGGAGGTGGAGGTTTCTTTGATTGAACCAGCAAAGAAGCCAATGCCGCCGCTGCTCATCAGGCCCGACTTGGTGGTTTTCTTCATCGACCAACTGTCGCGGCTCTCTTCCGCTGCCGTGACGTTGAGATCATTACCGGCACGCAGTGCCAGATCCCGATCCGCCGCCACATCGCTGCCGGTGATATTCAGATTGTTACCCGCGCTGACGGCGATATTTTCCCCACCTAGGCTGCTGCCGTTCGCCAGCGTGGCATCGTAACCGGCGCGGGTGGTGGTGGTGCGTTTCGACAGGAAACCAGAACCTTTCACCTTCGAATGCATATCGAGATATTCCTGGCTGCTGGCGCTGCCGAGGTTGATATCATTAGTTGCCGTCAACGTAAGCTGCCGATCGGCATTCAGTTTCGCCGCCTGAGCGTTAATGTTATTGCCAGCATTCAGCGTGATAGTGCCGTCGCTGGTGATGTCACTGCCCTGAACCTGATTCAACGTCTGCGTGACGTGGTTATCTTTATCCCATACCACCTTGTCATGGCTGCCGGTGGTAACCGTGGTCATGTTGATATCGCGGTTAGCGGCGATCTGCGTCTGGCTGTTTTCACCGCTGTTGACGACCTGCGCGGCCTGTAGATTGACATCACGGCCGGCTTGTAACAGCAGTTTTCCGTCGTCACCTTGCACATACATGCCCGCCACACGATCGATATTGTCACGGCTGAAGCGGTTGCTGCCGTTCTGGCTCTCGGCGTGATTGGTCTCGCTGGCGACGGTGATATCTCGTCCGGCCTGCGCCAGCAGGGTATCGGTCGCGCGTAGCGTGCCACCGGTATTCGTGATGTCGTTGGTCGCCTGTAGCGACACGGATTTACCGGCAATAATGCCGCCCACGTTGACGATATCGTCGCCGGAAATGCTGACCAACTGAGTGGCGCTGATGCGGCCGCTGTTCAGCATACCGCCGCTGATGCCGATGCTGACGTTTTTACCCGCCAGCAGTGCGCCGCTGCCATCCATATCGCCTGGCTGTACCTGCGCATACACCTGCGGCACCAGCACGTTCTGGGTGCTGCCGTCCGGCATTTTCACATCCTGCGCCACCAGCCATACCATATCTTGCGTGATCTGCTTCATCTGTTCGGCGGTCAACGCCACGCCCGGTACCAGATTGAACTTTTTCGCGAAGCTGACGCCGGCTTCCATCAGGCCTTTGTACTGCTCTTCATCGCTGGTGTAATCGGCGAGATAACGCTGGCCGACTAGCTCGACGATCTGCTCGCGCACCAGACGCTGTTCATAGAAACCATCGCCGAGGCGTTTTTGTGTGATTGACGGATCGGCCTGCAACTGGCGCAGCATATAGTCGGAACTCAGCCAGGTTCTCTGATTGGTGAAACGCGGATCGGTTTCGATCAGATAGCTGCTGGTTGCATCCGGCAAGGTGGTGAACAGGCTGCCAGTGGGCAGAGAAGCGTTTGGTGCTATCGAGCGAATGACATCGGTGTTTTGTCCAGCCACCTCTACGCGCTGCGCAGCGTAATCCGCCAGCGATGGCGCGTTGCTGGTTGGCTGGGTATTCTCCTTCATCACGCTCGGGCTGAGGCTGATGGACTGAATTTCCGTTGGCGGGGTATAAGCGGACGCTCTGGCTTTCTGGCTGTCGGTGCCTTTCTTATGAATACGATCCCACTCAATCACCTGTCCGACTTTTTCTGTCAGTTTCTGACCGGTGACTTCGGTGTTCACCAGTTCTTTGACGGCGGTCAGCAGGTTGCCGCCCGCAATAATCTGGCTCTTGTCGTTCAGCAGTTTATCGCCGGCGAGTGAGATCTGGCCGCCTGCGATAATTTTCGCCGGATCGCTCTGTGCAATCTGTTCTTCGCGCACCGTTTCGGTGTAGCTGTACTGATAATAGTGGTCACGACCACACACCACGCCTTCAATACAGATATGACGCACTTCATCTTTGTAGAAACGGATGTTGTAGTCATCAGGGCTATAGTGGACGCCATTATTCAGGCTGACCACCATATACTCATTTTTCTGCTTCTGTGACAGTTGTACGAAGCGGGTGACAAAATTGTCGTTGATATTGTTCAGCGCGGTGAAGCTGAGCGCCATATTGCCGACAGACTCTATGGTGGCACTGTGGTTGTTAAGGCTGCCCGCTTTGCCGCTGGCCAGACCGTTTTCATCGAGGTTGCCGCCGATGGCCAGATCGCCACCGCTGTAGATCAGAGAGTGAGTATGGTTGTTCAGCGTGCCGACGCCCAGATCGAGACGCTGACGCGCCGCAATGGTGGCGCTGCTATTATTTTCCGCCAGGTTATTCAGTGTCGCTGCGCCGATCGCCAGGCCGTCGCCATAAATACGGCCGGTGCCGATATTATTCACGGTGCTGGCGTTGATGCGGGTCAGGACGCCGTCGATCAGGCCGCGGTTGCTCAACGTATCGCTGGCGTTCAGCGTGGTCTGCTGGGAACTGAGTTCGCCAGTGGTCTGGTTGTCGATGTTGCTGGCCTGCACATTCAGCTTACCACCTGCGCCAAGCAGCGCCTTGTTGATCAGGCTGTTATTGACGTTCAGCGTCAGATCGCCATTTGCCAGCGTTTTATTGTTGTTGCTGAAGCCGTCCGCGAAGCTGAGATCCATATCGCCAAGCGACAGAATTTCACCACTGCCATTAATCTCGCGACCGCGGAAGGTCAGTTGCTGACCCGCCACCAGACGGCCACCTTCATTGCTGATACGCAGATCGCTGTGGGTGGCTGCGGCGCGGGAGAGGGCGCTGCTGTTTTGCTGATCGAGCGTCAGCCGTTTATGCGCGGAGATCTGTCCCTGATTATTATTCAGCACCGGCGTGGCGATGGTCAGATCGCTGGCGGCGGCCAGCGTACCGTTTTGGTTATTCAGTTCATTGCTGGCCGCAACATCCAGCGAGCCGGAGCTGGCCGCCATGATAGTGCCGCTCTGGTTGTTCAGGCTGGCGCTCTGCACGCTGAATTTTTTGGCATTGGCGGCGATGCGGCCATTCTGGTTATCAATACGGTCGCTGCTGAGTTGCAGGTCGCGGTCACCGCTTTGCAGTAACTGGCCGCCACGGTTGCTGATAACCGGCGTGCTGACCTGTAGCGCATTGGCGTTAATCACGCCGCGATCGTTGCTGAGTTTGCCGGCGGCAGAGAGTGTCAAATCGCCACTTGCCAGTAGTTGCGCGTTGTCGGTGATGATATTGCTGCTGCTGGTCAGCGTGGCGTGATGCGCGGCGGTATCGCTGCCGCTGAGATCAATCTGGCTGGCGCTAGCGTTCAGATCGCCACCGGCCAGCGCCTGACCCTGACTGGTCAGTTTGCCGTCGCTAGCGAGTGTCAGATTGCCGCTGTCGGCCAGCGTGCCATCGGTTTTCATCCCCGCGGCAATGGCCGCGCCTTTGCTGTTGCGGATGGTGGCGCCGCGCACATGGGTGTTGCCTTTGGCGGCGATCAGGCCGCTGTTGGTCACCCCGTCGCTGGTGGTGGTGCTGTGGTCGCGCTGAGCAAACAGGGTGCCGCTGTTATCGACGTTTTTACCGCCCAGCAGCAGATCCTGTCCGGCATTGATTGTGCCGCTGTTAACGATATCGCCATTAGCGTTAATGGTGATATCACCCGCCTGCGTGCCGAGTGTGCCTTTGTTACTGACGCCGACCCCTTGTTCGGTCGCCACCAGACGGATTTTACCGGCATACATGCCGCCCAGTTGGGCGACGTCAATCGCCAGTGTCGGTTTGACGTCGCTGCTGGCGCTGTCCGCCGTGTTGTTGGCTGTTGCCGTGTTGTTATCGGCGGCCACCTCGTTTTTACCGGTGGTGACGGTGACATCGTTCGCCCAGAGACCGGCATTGACCTTCACGGTGCGGGCAATCAGATCGGTGTAGTCCTGCCGACTGCTGTCCATGCCCGCGCCTTCCACCACGATCTCGCCGTTGCCTACGCGATAACCGCGCAATTCGCCGTTGGTGATTTGTGGGGTGCCAGTGGTCAGGGTGGCGCGGTTGGCGTTAATAAAGCCACAGCCGTCGCAGCTGATACCCGCTGGGTTGGCGATCACCACCTGCGCCTTACGGCCTGCCACTTCGACATAGCCGTTCAGCTTGCTCGGGTCACGCGAGTTGACCTCGTTAAGAATAATTTTGGCTTCACCTTTCCCCAGCCATGGGTTACCCGCCACCCAGCCGCCCAGTTGGGTCTGTACCTGCTTGTGCGAGTTATTAAGAATCGCACCTTTGTTATCGACGTCAAACTGGGTGTATTTGTTATGCGACACACCACCGGCGCTCGGCGTCTGGATATTGACCTGCGGCGTGCCGTTGGCGCTCTGCATCACATTCGGCTGCTGGCCGCTCGGTGCGCTTTTGTCAGCGACAATCCCAGCCGCCAGCACCTGTGGCGCGAGCGTGACCAGGCCGAGTGCGGTCATGGTCAGGAAGGTGGTAGGCTTCATCCGGCCAATCAGTTGGCTCAGCGTATGGCCGACGCCATTTGCGCCACTTTTGCCTTGGCCACGGTTGATTTCGGAAACCACCATTAACAGGCCGCGAGCCTTGTTGAAAATGATGCGATAGAGGTTCTTATTCACGAAAAGTTATCCCTGCTAAAAGTGATGTTAAGCAACCAGCGGCGTGTTCTGCTGCCAGAGTCTGAATTGTTGTTGGGTGACGTCATCGCCACGAAATTGGAGTACCCGTTGTCCGCGTTCCGCCCCTTTGTGGTACAGCGCACGGCCACATAAGTGGGGAAACAGTGTGCCGCCGACGATGCGACGAAATGCCTGCTGGTCGCCGAAGGGCGCGACCCAGTCGCGGAACCACAGGCGGTCGCCGCTGGTCCAGTCTTGCGGTTGCACCAGAATGCCGGGGCCGGTGAGATAGCGCTGTTCCGCTTCTTCATCCATCCACGCCCAACTGAGGAAAAACATCGGCTTGTCGTCGCGGCTGGCGATAACAAACTGTTGATGTTTGATCGCGGGCAGCAGCAGCGTCGGTAGCACACTGAGCGGAATATCGCGGTGCTGTTCCGAATGCATCCACAGCCAGACCGCTGCGCCAAGCGCTTCCGCTTCGCTGAACTGACCGCCGAGCAGCGGGGCGGTTAACTGATAGCCATTAACAGGAATTTTCATCACGCGCTTCCTTAGTATTGCCAACTGAGGTTGAAGCCGAGGGTGACTGGGCTGGTGTGGAAACCTTCCGGTTTGGAGAACGGCACACCGACAAACAGGTCGTAGCCCGTGTTAAAGGCGTTACCACGCAGACCAAGCACGCCGCCCGCCAGATGTTTTCCGACGAGGTAATCACGCGTGCCGTCTACTTCGCCGTAGTCCGCGCCGAGATACAGTTCCTGGTTAGGCAGCGGCGTGCGCCAGGCCAGATCGTTGCGCACGAACCAGCCGTGGTCGGCCGTCAGGGTGCGTTCACCATCAAAGCCGCGCACGGTCCAACGGTTACCAATCGACAGCTGATCCTGTGGCGTCAGTTTGGTATGGTTAATCTGGCGCAGATACTGCACGTTGTAGCGGAAGGTCTGATTGCCCAGCGTAAACGGCACATCGAGTTGTGCATTCAACTGGATAATTTTCGCCAGCGCGGTGCCTTCATCGAAATACTCTTCCTGCGCTGGAATCGCGCCGAACCAGCGAGTGCCGCGTTGGTAGCTCACGGCGGCATCCAGCGTGGTGGCGCCGAAGTAGTGACGGTGCTGCAAGCCCAAACGCCAGGCACTGGTTTTACGCCGCTGCACATCCACTTCGGTATCGTTGACGAAGTTCTGCGATTCGCGCGTCAGAATTTCATAACTCATCGAGGTTTTCTGACTGCCGCTACGGTGCAGCACTCGGCTCAGTTGGAAGTTAATGTTTTTGTTGTTGCCGCTGTAGTTGTAGTCTTCATACGCGCCCGCCACATTCTGGTTGTAGTCGTAGCCGCTAGCGGTGACGCCCGCCATCCAGTAACCGAACGGTACGGAATAGTGCAGCATGTAGTTCTTGCTGCCCTTTTCGCTGCCGGATTCAAGGTCATGGTTGCCGGAAATGTAGAACAGATCGCTGAGCGCGAAGGGATTATCGATATACAGCGTCAGGCCGCCCTGATAACGACCGGTGGTTTCGGTGCCGGAGTCATCGAGCGTCGCGCCGAGACGCCACATTTTTTCCTGTTTCCAGGTCACGTCAATGTCGCTTTCGCCTGGCTGGTCGCCCGGAACAATCGCCATTTCTGCCTGCACGGTTGGCACGCGTTGCAGGTTTTCCAGTCCCTGCTCGATATCACGCAGATCCAGCAGTTCGCCTTCACGCGCTGGCAGAGCACTCCAGAGGCTCACGTAGCGATCGCTCTCTTTGGTCCGTTTGACTTGGCGCGTTTTGCCCGGAATCAGGGTGATATGCAGGGTGCCGGTTTTCAGGTTTTGCGGCGGCGCCATTACGCGCGCGGTGATGTAGCCATGGTCGATCAGACGGTTTTGCAGTGCACTCATCAGCAGGTTGACACCCTGAGCGCCCAGGCACTGACCTTTACCCTGATCGGCCAACTGTTGCAGCGGCATACTCAGCCAGGAGGGAAAATCGTCTTTGCCGGTCAGTATGATGTGATACAGCGTAAAGCACTGTTGCTCCTGCGGAAATTGCAGCGTAGTAAAGAATGAAGAAGGGGGCTGCAAGCGTACATCAGGCGTTTGCGGTGCTAATTGCTGTTGTAGTGCGCGCTGGCGATCTTGCTGGTTGATATTGAGCTGTTCATCAACCCGTTCCGGTGTGGCAAGAGGCGTCAGATTATTATCTGCCGCCCAACTGCTTGCTGAGGTGGTCAATAAAATAAATAGCGCAAGCGGGCTGAGACGCGCAGATTGATACCCGTCAGTGAATGACGCATTCCGTAGCATAATGAATTAACCTGAATTATTAATTGTTATTGGGACACCATTCGTTTCCAGAAACAATTGGTTACTTAGTACAATTTCAGGTTATATACGTTAACAATTTGTTGGCTAAGAGTTGTCTTATTGCTTGCTAAGAGTTGTCTTAAAAATATCGTTTCTTTACGTTTTGGCGGTAAAAATACGGTATGAGATAGGTGGGCGGAGTTGAACTTATATCGGCGTGAGCGTGAGGCGTTTGTCTGATTTTATTATATTGATACGATATATCTCTCAACCAAAGGAGTGATGCTTCATTCGATGAGTCGACTACAGAACGAAATTAACTCACTGGTCAATCGCGGCGTAGATCGTCACCTGCGGATTGCCGTCACTGGGTTGAGCCGCAGTGGCAAAACCGCGTTTATCACCGCGTTCGTCAATCAATTATTGAATACCCACAGCGGTGCACATTTGCCGATGTTTTCTCCCGTGCGCGAAGAGCGTTTGCTGGGAGTGAAACGTGTGCCGCAGCGCGATCTGGGTGTGCCGCGTTTTGCTTATGATGAAGGTATGGCTGCGTTGTATGGCTCCCCGCCGGCTTGGCCAACGCCGACGCGCGGCGTGAGTGAAATTCGTCTGGCACTGCGCTATCGCTCTAAAGATTCGTTGTTGCGCCACTTTAAAGATACCTCGACGCTCTACCTAGAAATTGTCGATTACCCCGGCGAATGGTTGCTGGATCTGCCGCTGCTGGAGCAAACCTATTTGAGCTGGTCGCAGCAGATGGGCGGTTTGCTGCAAGGGGGTCGTATTGAGTGGGCGAAACCCTGGCTGGCGCGGTGTGAGAAAATCGATCCGCTGGCCCCTGCGGATGAGAACCAACTTGCCGAGGTGGCGCAGGCTTACACCGACTATCTGCATCGCTGCAAACAGGAAGGGCTGCACTTTATTCAACCGGGTCGATTTGTATTGCCGGGCGATCTGGCGGGCGCGCCGGTGCTGCAATTCTTCCCCTGGCCGCAGGTGAATAATATCGGTGAAACTAAGCTGGCGCAGGCGGATGAGAAAACCAACATCGGCATGCTGCGCAAGCGTTTTGACTATTACTGTCAGTCGGTCGTCAAAGGGTTTTATAAGGATCACTTCGTGCGCTTTGATCGGCAGATTGTGCTGGTTGACTGCTTGCAACCGCTCAATAGCGGCATTCATGCGTTTAACGATATGCGGCTGGCGCTCACCCAACTGATGCAAAGTTTTCATTACGGGAAGCGCACACTGTTCCGGCGTTTGTTCTCGCCCTGCATCGACAAACTGATGTTTGCGGCGAGTAAAGCGGATCATATTACCGCCGACCAGCACGCCAATCTGGTGTCGTTGCTTCAGCAACTGGTGCAGGAAGCGTGGCAGAACGCCGCGTTTGAAGGCATCGATATGCGTTGTGAAGGCATTGCGTCAATCCAGTCAACGCAAAGCGGGGTAGTTGATCATCAGGGGCAGAAAATTCCGGCCCTAAAAGGGCATCGGCTCAGCGACGGCCAGCCGTTGACGGTCTACCCCGGTGAAGTGCCTGCGCGTTTACCAGGGGCGGCATTCTGGCAAACGCAGGGCTTCCATTTCGATCAATTTCGTCCGCGAGAAATGACGGTAGACACACCGTTGCCGCATATCCGGTTGGATACGGTCATGGACTTTCTGTTAAAGGATAAATTGCGATGAACGAGCCACTGAAACCCCGCGTCACGTTCGATGACGTTTCACCGCAAGAGCCACAGCCACAATTGCGTGCTGGGTTCGCCTTTGATGAGCAGAGCGGCACGCCATTTTCCCCGATCAGCCGTGAAGAAGACGTGCCGGAAGAAGGCATCGCGGAAGAGGCCGTCAGCGCGGCGCTGCGCCCGAAGCGTAGCCTGTGGCGGCGTATGGTGATGGCGGGAATCGGGCTGTTTGGTGTTAGCGCACTGGCACAGGGCGTGCTGTCACTGCATAACGCTTGGGTGCAGCAAGATTGGATCGCGTTGGGCGGCATTACCGCAGGCAGCCTGATTGTGGCGGCGGGCGTCGGCTCGCTGGCTGTCGAGTGGCGGCGGCTCTATCGCTTACGGGAACGCGCGGAAGAGCGTGATGTGGCCCGCGATCTGCTACACAGCCACGGCGTAGGGCGCGGGCGCGAATTCTGTGAAAAGCTGGCACGTCAGGCGGGGCTGGATAGCGGCCATCCGGCGATACAGCGCTGGCAGGCTTCACTCCATGAAACCCACAACGACCGCGAAGTGCTGGAGCTTTATGCACGTCTGGTTCAGCCCGTACTGGACACGCAGGCGCGGCGTGAAATCAGCCGCTCGGCGGCGGAATCCACCTTGATGATCGCCGTCAGCCCGCTGGCGCTGGTGGATATGGCTTTTATCGCCTGGCGCAACCTGCGTCTGATTAATCGTATTGCTGCGCTGTACGGCATCGAACTCGGCTATTTCAGCCGTATTCGCCTGTTCCGGCTGGTGCTGGTCAATATCGCGTTTGCCGGTGCTTCGGAGCTGGTGCGGGAAATTGGCATGGACTGGATGTCGCAGGATCTTGCCGCGCGGTTATCAACCCGTGCCGCACAGGGTATTGGCGCAGGGCTGCTGACGGCACGGCTGGGTATTAAGGCTATGGAACTGTGCCGCCCGCTGCCGTGGCTGGATGACAAACCGCGCCTCGGCGATTTCCGCCGCGAGCTTATTGGTCAGGTAAAAGAAACGCTGCAAAAAGGGCGTTAGGGAACGGAGGTGTTATGCGGCCAGAACCGAGGTTGACTCCCCACTGGGGCGCTGCGCGGTCAGCGTGTTAAAAGTGCCTTACGTCATCGTTCCTCTGGTGAATGCCGACAATAATCAGCATAGTTTTGATGAGAATTTACGTCTCGGTAATTATCTGGAAGGCCTCCGCACCATTGTGGCAATGGCGACGACGCCGCTGCCATAATCCCGTTTCACTATTGAGTGAAAAAACGTACAGATGTGTCAACTTTTGCTGCCACCTTACTTCATCCGGTGCAAACGAAAGGGTATTATCAGCAGCAATAGCCCTATCGTGTCTCTTGAAGAAGGTAGCCGTTGATGCATCTGGAAGTGATTTGTGAAGACCGCATTGGTATGGTCCGTGAACTGTTAGATCTGCTTGCGTCACGCAATATTGATTTACGCGGTATCGAAATTGCCACCATTGGCCGTATTTACCTCAATTTTGCCACACTCGATTTTGATGCTTTTCGCCTGCTGATGACGGACATCCGCCGCATTGAAAGCGTTAGCGATGTGCGCACCGTCGCATTTATGCCGTCTGAGCGCGAACATCGGGCGCTGAATGCGCTGTTGGAATCCATGCCGGAACCCGTATTCTCGCTGGATATGAAAGGGAAGACGGAACTGTTTAACCCTGCGGCGCTGGCACTGTTTGAACAGTCAGCAGAGAGCATCCGCGACTTGACGATTGGCAGCATGATTCCCAGTTTCAATTTTGCCAACTGGCTGGAAAAGAGCAATGCCGTCGTCGCTGAGCGCGTCGTGATCCGCGGTCAGGATTTCTTGCTGGAAATGACGCCGGTTAGTCTGGAAGATGATGCGGGCAAAACCGCTACGGCGGGGGCGCTGGTGATGCTGAAATCGGCTGCCCGCATGGGACGGCAATTACAGAATCTGACGATAAACGATGAGAATGAGTTCGATCACATCGTTGCCGTTAGCCCGAAAATGCGTCAAGTGGTGGAACAGGCGCGCAAACTGGCCATGTTGGATGCGCCGTTGCTGATTGTGGGCGACACGGGGACGGGCAAAGATATGCTGGCGCTAGCGTGCCACCTGCGCGGGCCGCGCGGCAAGAATCCTTTCCTGGCGCTGAACTGCGCCGCGTTACCCGATGACGTGATGGAAAGTGAACTGTTTGGCCATGCACCCGGCGCGTATCTCAACGCGCAGGAAGGCAAAAAAGGCTTCTTTGAGCAGGCTAACGGCGGTTCGGTTCTGTTAGATGAAGTCGGTGAAATGTCGGCCCAGATGCAGATTAAGCTACTGCGTTTCCTGAATGACGGGACATTCCGCCGCGTCGGTGAAGATCATGAAGTTCATGTCGACGTGCGGGTGATTTGCGCGACCAAGAAAAACCTGTTGGAGCTGGTGCAGCGCGGTGAGTTCCGGGAGGATCTTTATTATCGCCTCAATGTACTCTCCCTGACGTTACCGCCGCTGCGTGAGCGTCCGGCGGATATTATGCCGCTGGCTGAGCTGTTCGTGGCGCGCTTTGCCGATGAGCAGGGGGTTTCACGGCCTAAGCTGGCGGCAGATGTGGAACATTTCCTGCCACAGTACGGCTGGCCGGGTAACGTTCGGCAGTTGAGGAATACCATTTATCGAGCGTTAACGCAGTTGGAAGGCAACGAGCTGCATATGCAGGACATCGATCTCCCGGCGTTTTCGATTGATGCGCCGCAAGATGAAACCCTGCTTGATGGTTCGCTGGATGACATCAACAAGCGTTTCGAGCGTTCGGTGCTGACCCGCCTTTATCAATCCTATCCAAGCACACGTAAACTGGCGAAACGGTTAGGCGTATCGCACACGGCGATAGCTAACAAACTGCGGGAATATGGACTCAGCCAACGCAAATCGGCGGGGGACGACGAGGAGTAAATAACAAAACGGCTGCTTGCGCAGCCGTTTTGGCATGATGATGAGGATAGCCGTCTCAGGCGTACCATAAATCAGAAGAGGTAGGGAGAGTGAAACGATCTGTAATCATCTCTGAGTGTAATTGAACGTATTGGTCAACTAACTGATCCATATTACTGGCATGTGAAGCTGCCGCATTAGAATAGTTAGGAACAACGAGCGATTTAAATTTCAGACCCAGATCGCCAGCATCGTAATTTTCAATAATGGCTTCTGCGGGATCCAGGTTAGCAAAAGAAGCCGATACGAAGAATGTCGACCCTGACAAGGTGTAACGGACAATGAATTGATCGCCCAGCGTCTCATCAATCATATTTCTGCTTCCTCCAAGCGCCGGTGAAAAATTCATCGGATTAGGGATCGCAGGATAAAACACAGCGGTATCACCGTCTTGAAGTATTACTTCTCCTCCGGGATTGGGGGAGCTACTACGAATAATAAATCCACCTTTTAATTCTATGCCGAGATCTCTTTGCTTAGTTAACTGATTTATAGAAGAGAGATTAATGTAAAGTTTATCATCACTATCGGCATCTTTTATGGTATTAATGTCACCTTGAAATACCTTTCTGGCAGCTTCACCACCGTCTAATACACCTAGTCCTTCTAATCCAGGTAGGAGTCCGCTATG
This sequence comes from Pectobacterium sp. CFBP8739, assembly GCF_013449375.1. GTDB lineage: Bacteria > Pseudomonadota > Gammaproteobacteria > Enterobacterales > Enterobacteriaceae > Pectobacterium. The sequence continues at coordinate 14,339 of NZ_JACDRR010000005.1, forward strand.
GCTTAAGATGTTATCAACCAACTCGAACCCTATATTATTTGAAGCCTCATTGATTTTATTGTTAAGTATACTTAATTCGAGTTCGTTCAGCTCTCCATAACGTAATTCATACTGTATCTTAGTATAATTCCTAATGAAAACGGAATATACGCTTGAGTCATTATTGACTTCACGAGCACCCTGTAACCAAGTATATACCTTGAAATATTCACCTACATTTATATCGGGTACAGGAAGATAGCTGAGGATTTTATCATATAGCGGAACGGCGAGCGACTTCGCTCCTGAACTTGCCAGAGCCGCCTGTTCAATAAGTAATTTTTCAAGCTCCTTTTGTTGGGGTTTTGATAAGATAAATCCACCATTTCCGTAATGGTATTCATAGGTAATCGCCATATATCTATCTCCATATTATATAAGGTTCAATTAGGGGCACTCTTCTTCCAGGGATAATCTTTAACCACGGCCTGTTCTAGTTCGGCTCTCAGATATTTATCAAAATTAATAACCTCAGTCAGCGGAAATTCCTTGGGTTTAAATTCATAGCGAAGGTTCACCGTAGGGAAAATTTTATAACCGACTTTGCAGTCGGTTCCTCCAGAAATGGCAAACATACAAAAAATAGCGAGTCTCTGATTAAAAGGGGCGGAATATACCTCAGGATCAATCAGCCAGCTTCCTGCCTCCTCCACGTCATATCGATCTGGACGTGCAGGGTTTTTCTCATATAAACAGGCTGTCATGTTAGGAACCAGTCCTGTCTGTTTTGGCCGCGTTTCACACATTTTGTCGTAGAGCATGTGTAACCGAAACCCCCAATGATCCGGCGTTGAGCTGAATAGCTGAAATTTCCGTAATGGCCAGGCTTTGGGCCAGTCAGGACGATCTCCCAGCTTTCCGTTGAAATTGCGGCTGAACAATAAACTTTGCTGACTGAGCGGATTGCCTTTACACCCGAGAGGTTCGCTAGGATCGGGTGGGAGTGGCAGGGTTTCACCATCGCGTAAAACAGGGTCGTGCAGGATACTGAGTTGATCGATAGAGATATGGAATACCGTATCCCGCAAGGCAACATAGGCTTTGCCCTCAGGGTCAGGAACGTGGCACTTTTGTGGATCAAACGTGAATGACGCTTCACTGCTCTGGCTAAAAGCAAGGCCTGAAAATAAAGTGGCTACTTGAAGGGAAAATAATAATATTCTCAACAGTCATCACTCCTTTGAATAGTCATCACATGTCAGTGTCAGCCATGTCAGCACTGCATTCTGTCTTCACTAATCATTCTTCCATACAAAATACAGTGTCTATTATTGGTAGCGCGATAGCGGTGGTGCGAGACATTAAAATTTGGCGAGGAAATCTATATGAAATAGAAGGGCTATCGCATAATCGATATATTCATATCATGATAATGATGCAAGAAACATTAATAAAACTTCATGATTGAATGAGATAGAATAATTAACAGAATAACCCAATTATAGTTATGGTTAATAGATGGATATAAAATAAAAAAACGGCTGCGCGAGCAACCGTTTTCACGTAATTTCAGCGTAGCTTAGCTTATTTCAGAACAGCCAGTGCAGCGTCATAGTCTGGTTCAGTGGTGATTTCGTTCACCAGCTCGCTATGCAGCACGTTATCGTTTTCATCCAGTACGACAACCGCGCGAGCGGTCAGGCCTTTCAGCGCGCCATCGGCGATAGCAACACCGTAGTTTTCTTTGAACTCACCGCCACGCAGGGTTGACAGCACAACAACGTTGTTCAGACCTTCCGCGCCGCAAAAACGGGACTGCGCGAATGGCAGGTCAGAAGAAATACACAGAACAACGGTGTTATCCAGCTCAGAACCCAGTTGGTTGAATTTGCGCACGGACGTGGCACAAACACCGGTATCGATGCTTGGGAAAATGTTCAGGATTTTACGTTTGCCAGCATAGTTGCTCAGCGGGGTATCGGACAGATCTTTAGCCACCAGCGTAAATGCCGGGGCTTTGCTTCCTTTGGCTGGGAATGACCCTGCTACTGGCACAGGATTGCCTTGAAAATGTACGTTCTGTGACATGTTTGCGTCCTTAATTACAGGTGATTAACACGCTGCTCAGTTTAGGGCAACATTAGCAACATTGGTATAAAAATTACGATTAAAATTGCTGGCTTAGCAACGCGACCATCGCTTTCAGGTAGCATTCGCTGGCGGCATCTGCCGAGATCGGCGGCAGCTCCGCAGTAATGCAGTGAAGCGAACGATCGGCGCACCAACTTCCGAACGATCCTGGTGTGTCGTAACCCACACTCGACACTAACGGCAGCTCGCACTGCTGCGCCAACCATCGACCTAGTTCGGAACGATGTGGATCTTCAATGCAGGCGAGTGGCTCATGAAAAGAGACAACCCAGCGAGGATTAAGTTTCTCAATCAGCGTGCAAAGGGCTTTCGTTTCCGGTTCTGAACCTGCGGCTTCACCCGTGGATAACTCGACATCGCGTTCATCTGCGGCGCTATTCCAGCGGTAGACGGTTTTCCCCGGCTGCCAGTTACTGGCTGGAAAATTGCGGTTGAGATCGACGCCGTTAGCGTTAGCGCGCAGTCCCAACTGACAACCATCCGGATTTACCGCAAGAACCACATGATGGCGGCGCTGTCCTGAAAAGAGGGTGCGCAGCGCGCAGGAAAGCGCCACTACCGCTGCGGTTTCATCGCCGTGCGTTCCGGCAATAATCAGTCCGCTCTCCGAGGGCGCTAGCTCGGCGGGGAAATACAGCAGCGGCGCGCCCAGCAGCGATTTCCCATACGGTTCGCCCAGCGACGGTAAATTGCCGCGTTGCTGGCGCGCCTGAAGAGGAATGATTGTATTTTCCATGATACCGCCCTGTGATTACCTATGCATTTCATCATAAAAAAATCGACTCGGAGACGCAAACCGCGATGCGCGGCTGACAAATTACGGGGGTATCGCTGGATGATAGCGCTGATTTCTGACTATTATATTCTTCAATCAATTCATTACGCTTTCAGGTCAAATCATCATGCACTATGGATATTCTGCATTTTATGCCGCGTTGATGGCGGCCATGACGGGCAATGCCGTCGCAGCGCAGGTTCCCGCGGGAACGGTTCTGGCTGAGAAGCAAGAAATCGTCCGCCATATTAAAGATGAGCCCGCATCTCTCGATCCGATAAAAGCAGTCGGGTTGCCCGAAGCTCAGGTGGCGCGCGATCTGTTTGAAGGGCTGGTCAATCAGGATGCGAAAGGGAATCTGGTTCCCGGTGTAGCGCTGCGCTGGCAGACGACCGATAACCGCACGTTTATCTTTACCCTGCGTGATAATGCCCGCTGGTCTAACGGTGAACCCGTTACGGCAAAGGATTTTGTCTACAGCTGGCGTCGTCTGGTCACCCTTGAGAACAGCTCGCCGTTCGCCTGGTTTGCTCGACTGGCGGGGATTCAGAACGCCGAGCAGATTCTTGCGGGCAAACTGCCCGTCGATCAGCTTGGCGTGACGGCCGTCAATGATCACACGCTGAAAGTGCAGCTCAGCAAGCCTGTGCCTTATTTTGTCAGCCTGACGGCAAATTTCAGCCTGTTTCCGGTGCATCAGGCCACGATAGAGAAATTCGGGAACGACTGGACGAAGCCAGGCAATCTGGTTGGTAATGGCGCGTTTAAGCTGGATCAGCGCGTCGTCAATGAGAAGCTGGTGCTCACGCAGAATCCCTATTATTGGGATAACGCCCACACGCGCCTGACAAAGGTAACTTTTGTTCCGATCAATCAGGAATCGAACGCGACGAAGCGCTATCTGTCTGGGGATATCGATATCACCGAATCGTTCCCTAAAAACCTGTATCAAAAGCTGTTGAAAGACTTGCCCGGTCAGGTTTATACGCCGGATCAGCTCGGTACGTATTATTACGCGTTTAACACCCAGCGTGCGCCAACCAATGACGTACGAGTGCGAAAAGCGTTGTCTTACGCCATCGACCGTAAAGTGATTGCGGAAAAAGTATTGGGCACGGGGGAAAAACCGGCCTGGCACTTCACGCCGGATGTTACGGCAGGCTTCAAACCGACGGAAAGTCTGTTGCAGCAGTATTCTCAGGATGAGCTGGATGCGCAGGCAAAAGCGCTGATGGCAGCGGCGGGCTATGGCCCCAATAATCCGCTGAAATTATCGCTACTGTACAACACCTCGGAAAGCCACCAGAAGATCGCGATTGCCGTGGCGTCCATGTGGAAAAAAACGCTGGGAGTGGACGTCCGCCTGTCCAATCAAGAGTGGCAAACCTATATCGACAGCCGCAACAGCGGTAATTTTGACGTCGTGCGAGCGTCCTGGGTAGGTGACTATAACGAACCGTCGACATTCCTCTCACTGCTGACGTCGCACCATAGTGGAAATATCGCGCGCTTTAAAAACGCGAATTACGATCGCGTCCTAGATGAAGCGGGCAATCAGACTAACCCGCAGGCGCTGAATGCGGACTATAACCGGGCAGAGCAGATTTTGATGGATGAAGCACCGATTGCGCCGATCTATCAATACACCAACGGACGCTTGATCAAACCGTGGGTGAAGGGCTATCCGATTACTAACCCAGAAGACGTGGCATACAGCCATATGCTTTACATCGAAAAGCATTAAGTACCGTAGTCATACATTGAATGATGTGGCAATAAAGCCGGAGCGGTCGTGATGGCCGCTTCGGCTGGCAGAGAGCAACACCGATAGCAAAAGAACTGATAGCAAACCGTTGGAGGCGAGACGTGGAATCCTTGGCAGGAAAAGAGTTGCAACACAGCGGTGCGGTTCATGCGTATCAGTTGGATGGAAAGGGGGGCGTGACCCCGATTGGCGAGCAGGACGTGGTTAACAGCGAGAAACCCTGTTGGCTGCACCTAGACTCTACGTTGCCCGCCAGCGCGCGTTGGTTGAATAAAACGATGTTGGTGCCGGATAGCGTGCGCAATGCGTTGGCGGGGGAAAGCGTCCGCCCCAGAGTCACACGTTTGGGTGAAGGTACACTGATCACGCTACGCAGCATTAACCTAAATGCCAATGCGCGACCAGATCAACTGGTGGCCGTTCGGGTATTCATTACCGACAAACTGATTATTTCTACCCGACGCCGTAAAGTTCTGGCTATCGATGAGATTCTCACCGACCTGAAGGAAGGTAACGGCCCGACGGACAGCGGCAGCTGGCTGGTCTCCATTGCGGAATCGTTGACCGATCATACCAGCGAGTTTATTGATGATTTGCATGAGAAAATCATTGATCTGGAAGAAGATTTGCTGGAACAGAAGATTCCACCGCGCGGCGAGCTGGCGCTGATTCGCAAACAGCTTATCGTGTTACGCCGCTATATGACGCCACAGCGTGACGTATTTTCGCGTATTTCCGGCGAAAAACTGCCTTGGATGCAGGATGACGATCGCCGCAGAATTCAGGAAATTGCTGATCGATTAGGGCGTGGTCTGGAGGATTTGGATGCCAGCATTGCGCGTACCACGGTGCTTTCGGATGAAATCACCGCGTTGATGACCGAAGCGATGAACCGCCGCACCTATACGATGTCGCTGTTGGCGATGGTTTTCCTGCCGACGACGTTCCTAACCGGTTTATTTGGCGTCAACTTAGGGGGCATTCCCGGCGGCGATGCACCGTTTGGTTTTTTCACGTTCTGCCTGATGTTGGTGATATTGGTTGGCGGCGTTGCATGGTGGTTAAAACGCAGTAAATGGCTATAACGACTTGAAGCAAATGGGGGCGCCGATAATCGCAAACTGTCGCAAACGGCTAAAAAACCACGCGTAAATTGAGCAATATCAACATTTTTTACCCTGTTGTGCGGCACTATCATTCCCGCAGGTGAATGCAACGTCAAGCGATGGACGTTGCGCTCCATATTGTCTTACTTCCTTTTTTGAATTACTGCATAGCACAATTGATTCACACCATGCCGACAGTTTTGTCGGCTTTTTTTTGTCCTTCGATCCCACTCATGCCTGTTCATCCAAGCGACGTTGCCAAACGTCTTTGGCATTTTAGTGTCAGCGTTAAACCACCACCCAAGGAGATTTAAAGTTGACAATAGAAACGGTGGCGAAACAGCAACTGCTGCTGTTTGCCACCGTGTTCAGTGTCTTAATACTATTCCTGACGAGATTTTGCGCTTATTTAATTTCCAGCACATCGAGGCGGGTGAGTGACGGCGCGTCTTCATCGTCTTCCGGTTGCCAGCCTACAGGCTGTAATGGCAATTCTTCGCGGTCGAATGCCAGATCGCCACCATCCACCACGTCACTGCCGTGACGAATACCCTTGAAATCAAACAGCGCATGATCGGCGAGATGAGACGGCACAACGTTCTGCATGGCGCTGAACATGGTCTCAATACGGCCAGGGTAACGTTTGTCCCAGTCGCGTAGCATATCTTTAATCACCTGACGTTGCAGGTTTGGTTGTGATCCACACAGGTTGCACGGAATAATCGGGTATTGGCGAGCTTCAGCAAAACGTTCGATATCTTTTTCACGGCAGTAGGCAAGTGGGCGGATAACGACATGTTTACCGTCATCGCTCATCAGCTTCGGCGGCATGCCTTTCAGTTTCCCGCCGTAGAACATGTTCAGGAACAGCGTTTGCAGGATATCGTCGCGGTGGTGACCAAGGGCGATTTTTGTTGCGCCGAGCTCCGTCGCAGTACGATACAGAATCCCGCGGCGCAGGCGTGAACACAGTGAGCAGGTGGTTTTCCCTTCTGGAATCTTGTCTTTCACGATCCCGTAGGTATTTTCTTCGACGATTTTGTACTCTACGCCGATGCTATCAAGGTATTGCGGCAGAACATGCTCCGGGAACCCCGGTTGCTTTTGATCCAGATTGACCGCAACCAGAGAAAAGTTAACCGGCGCGCTTTGTTGCAGATTGCGCAGAATTTCCAGCATGGTGAAGCTATCTTTCCCGCCGGACAGGCACACCATGATGCGGTCGCCATCTTCGATCATATTGAAATCAGCGATAGCTTCGCCGACGTTGCGCCGCAGGCGTTTTTGCAACTTGTTCAAATTGTATTGTTGTTTCTGGTTAATGTGTTGATTTTCTGACATTTTATCTGTGCTCGTTGCAAAAAACGTTGCGGATGGAAAACGGTTCAGCGCAGACACCAACACGGTCTGCACGATCATGGCGTGTATGGTACGGATTACAGCGACGAATACCAGATCGTTTTACAACGGTGTCATAACTTCGTGTTCGGCACCGATGGCTTCATGCTGTCAAGTTATGGCTCACCGTGCGCTTCATGTTGACTCTATGTGCTCTTTATTTTTGAAAATAAGAGATATTTCGGTGTATAAGCATCGTTTAGATTGAGATTGGTTGATGGCGTTATGAACTTAAGGAAGAGTTATGATTTTTGTTCGTTCAAAAAATATCAAAAGTCGCCACTGGCTGGCGAAAATTGCACGAGGAGACTGCGGCGTAGAAGGTACATTTGGGCATCTTGCTATTGCTTTGCTTCTGGCTGTTATTGATCATCTTTTAGCCCCATATATTACAGACGGCAGTGTTAGTATGGGATACCTTGCGATAGCCGCTATGATTTTTTATGGCATTTATGTCGCTAATATTGGCATGGGATTTTGGCGTCTGGCGCGGAAACTATCAGGGGCGGTTAAGATATTTCTGCTGCGTATTTTAGCTGTTGGTTGTGTAATAGTGGGAATCTCGGCGATCTTTAATGGATTTATTATCGTCTTTGCGCTGCTGGTTTTTTGAGTATATAGATTTTTTTGATGAATCACCCATCAATATATATTTAAAGGAACTGCGTCAAAACGTCTTTGAGTGATTGACGTCTCTTTTACCCTGTAGATGTGTTGCCGAAGTGCGGTGTGATAGATATAGTCCTCGTCTGAAAAATCCATTTGATAGGTATTGATGCCAAACGTGGCGTCAGAACCGACTACTCATCCGACCCGAGGCCAAAACATGAAATTATTGCCATGGCTATGTACTGCCGCTGTGTTGTTGCTGGCAGGATGCAGCAATCATAGTGAGAACGCTGCTGCTGCCCAGCAAGGCGCCACGCAAGATGATGATAAAAACGCCGTCGTGTTACTGAAAAGCAGTTCTCCGGTTGATGTCAACTGTACGCTGATTGGCGGGACGATGGCGCTATCTCGACAGCTTGACGGTGCAAGCGTGGGAGCCTGTCAGTTAGCCAACGGTAAGCGCTGTAGCGAACAATCGCTGATGAATGGAAGTTGTCCGGCAGGGTGAGTGTTGCGGCAGCCAGCACTGCCGCAGGAAAACTTAAGAGGTAACCAGATTTGCGCAAGGCGCGTTCTGGCTGATGTCTTTCAAGTTCTGTAGCGTGGTTTGGGAAATGCTGATCAGCGCTTCTTCCGTGAGGAATGCCTGATGTCCGGTAAATAGCACGTTGTGGCATGCCGATAAGCGACGGAAAACGTCGTCCTGAATCACATCGTTGGATTTGTCGGCAAAGAAGAGGTCGCGCTCGTTTTCATAAACGTCCATACCCAGCGCGCCAATTTTCTGTTGCTTCAACGCGTCGATTGCGGCCTGTGAATCGATCAGTCCACCACGGCTGGTATTGACGATCATAACGCCGTTTTTCATTTGCGCAAAGGCCGCCTGATTCAGCAGATGATGATTCTCCGGCGTCAGCGGGCAGTGCAGGGAAATGACGTCCGCATTGGCGTACAGCGTTTTCAGATCGACATATTCCGCCCCTAATTCCAATGCCTGCGGGTTCGGATAGGGATCGAAGGCCAGCAGGCGCATGCCAAAGCCTTTCAGGATGCGCATGGTCGCGATGCCGATTTTTCCCGTGCCAATAATGCCCGCCGTCCGGTTATGCATATTGAATCCAATCAGCCCTTCCAAAGAGAAGTTTGCATCGCGAGTACGTTGATAGGCACGATGAATGCGGCGGTTAAGCGTCAGCATCAGGCCGACGGCGTGTTCTGCGACGGCTTCAGGGGAATAGGCGGGAACACGCACCACGCTGATACCCAGTTCCTTAGCGGCTTCCAAATCGACATTGTTAAAACCTGCGCAACGCAGTGCCAGCGTTTTTATGCCCATCTCTGCCAGTTCGGTCAACACCTCGCGACCACCATCATCGTTCACAAAGATGCAGACGGCCTGACAGCCCGCCGCTGTTTTTGCCGTGCGCGGCGTCAGCATAAAATCAAAAAACTCCAGCTCATAGCCAAACTGTTGATTGACCTGCTCCAGATATTTACGGTCATACTGCTTAGTGCTGTAAATTGCCAGTTTCATTGATAGTTTCTCCGAAAAATCCTTAGATTAAGCTATCAGAAAATAGAGCGGTGACAAACCGTTACCTGACTGACAGTAACGGTTTGAAATTGAGGGGCGATAATAACGTCAGAACGGGTTTAGCGAGGCGTACTGAAAACCGAGACGGCTTCGGACATCGTGGAGATCTGCTGTTCCAGACTGTTAATGGCGGAACTGGAATGCGTTGCCAAAATCGTGTTCTGGCGCGTCAATTCATCAATGTTGTTCACTGCTGAGTTAATCTGCCCCAGACCTTGCGATTGTTCTTGTGTTGCCAGGCTGATTTGACTCACAAGCTGCGTAACCTGCTGTACCTGAGTCAATATATTGTTCATGGACTGGCTGGTGTGACTGACCAATTTATCGCTGTTATGAATGTTTGCGATCGTCGTGTCGATAATCTCTGCGATGTCTTTGGCGGCGGCGGAGCTACGTTGTGCCAGAATGCGCACTTCTCCTGCCACAACAGCGAAACTTTTACCCTGTTCCCCCGCGTGAGCAGCTTCGACTGCCGCATTGAGTGCGAGAATATTGGTCTGAAACGCCAAATTATCCAGCACGCTGATGATGTCGGTGATCTCTTTGCTGGAGCGAGTCATGACCGCCATCGTGTCCGTAACCTGACTCACCGCTTTCTCACCCGCATCGACGGCCTGATTCGCATCGTTCGCACAGCGCGTTGCCAACTGAGAGGCGGACGCATTGCTTTGAATCGTCGCCGTTAGCTCTTCCATTGACGATGCGGTGGATTGCAAACTTTGTGCGGTATCTTCACAGCGCTGGCTTAGCGTGTAATTCCCAGAGGCGATCTCGCCGCAGGCGTGGCGCAGTTCGGTTAGCTTACCGTTAACATCATCGACAAACGTGCGGAAATTCATGCCGGATTGATTGACGGCACGTAATAGCATACCCACTTCATCCACGCGATTAAGCTGGAACGAGTTATCTGCCTGCCCAGATGCGGAATTGATGGCCTGTCGCAGAATATTTTCCAGTGGTTTTGCTAAATGCTGAACTAATAATTCGCTGGTGATGGCTGCGCCAACGAGCAGCACCAAAACAAAAACTAATAATGGCGTAGTGAGTGGAAGAGTCGCAAATAAGAAAAGTAACGTGAATAGCATAAAAATGAATACATAACTTCTTATTCGCCAGCGCACGGGAATAACGTTAAATAAACTAAGAAAATTCAGCGAGCCTTTATATATTAGCAGTCCTTGAAAGAGTCTTCGGTTTTTTAATCTATTCTCATTCATTTGTTGGTAAAGCGTTTCTGCTTGCCGAATTTCTTCCTGTGAAGCTCGAGTTCGTACCGACATATACCCTGTTGTTTTTCCATCCTTCATCAATGGCGTCGTACTGGCTTTGACCCAATAGTAGTCGCCATTCTTGCGGCGGTTCTTGACAATGGCTGTCCAAATTTTACCTGCATTTAGCGTCGCCCACATGTCGGCAAACGCCTCTGGGGGCATATCTGGGTGGCGTACGATATTGTGAGGTTGGTGGAGGAGTTCCTCAAAATCGTAACCACTGGCATCAATAAAATCGTCATTTGCATAAGTGATATGACTATCGATGGTGGTCACCGACATTAGCTTGGCTTTTTCATCTAATAAATACTGAATATCACTGACCGGAAAATTCTTACGCATTTATTGATCCTTTTAGTATAAGCATACATATGATGTTTTTAGATCTATTAGCGAACGGAAAAATGATGAGCACGAGTTAGTTAACGGCAATGTTTTCGAAATAATTAGCGAGTGGCTTTATATATTTTTACTCATTCTCCTGTTGTTTCTTCTTCTGGGAAGTCGTTGCCTTGGCTGACGTATGACAAACGCATGTGCCGATGACCAAAAGCCTTCACTTGTTAAGTATATTATGAGTTTGGGAATTTGCACTGCGGCTAACACATGCTGGAGAGCGGGTAAATAGCGATAATAAGTGGCACGGGCGCTCTGATATGAACGCCCGTGAGGATGATATTAGCGGGAAAGACTGAAGACGGATGCCGCCTGTACCATGCTCGATATTTGCTGTTGTAGATGATCGGTAGCCGAATGTGACTGACTGGCCAGCGCGGTATTCTGGTGCGTGAGCTCATCGATGCGGTTTACCGCTTCATTGATTTGTTCCAGCCCCAGAGACTGTTCCTGCGTCGCAACACTGATCTCATTCATCAAGTTGGTGACGTGCTTAACCTGAAGCAGAATATTGCTCATGGATTTGTGTGTATGCAAAACCTGCTGCTCACCGATGCGGATACTATTCAACGTTTCATCAATAATGGTTGAAATATCGCTGGAAGAGGACGCGCTGCGTTGTGCCAACGAGCGAACCTCACTGGCGACCACTGCAAAGCTTTTACCCTGTTCACCAGCATGTGCGGCTTCAACGGCAGCGTTCACGGCCAGAATATTGGTCTGGAACGCGAGATTATCCATCACGCTGACGATATCGGTAATGCGTTCGCTGGAACGCGTGATCGTCTCCATCGTATCAGAGACTTGGCTGACGGCCTGCTCGCCAGAGTTCACCGCCTGATTCACATCCTGTGTATACATCGAAGCCTGAAGTGAAGCTTCTGCATTGCTTTTTATCGTTGCGGTAAGCTGTTCCACGGATGCAGCGGTTTGTTGCAGGCTTTCTTCCGTTTCCTCGCAGCACTGCGCTAGCGTATGGTTACCCTGCGCGATTTCATTACAGGCGTTTTTCAGCTCGCTCAGATTGGTATTCACATCGTCCACGAAGGTGCGGAAATTCATACCGGACTGGTTTACTGCCCGCATTAGCATGCCAATTTCATCCACGCGATTAAGCTGCGTCAGATTATCTGCTTGTCCGGCCGCAGAACGCATGGCCTGAGACAGGATTTGCTCGATGGGGCGGGCGACATGGTGCACCAGAAGCTCGCCACTGACAAAACAGCAGGCGATGAGCAGCGGAAAGAGGACGGAAGCCAATGCCGTTCCCGCCAGCAGGGAGTAAGCGGCGAGCAATGGGATCAGGCTAAAGAGCAGAAAATAGCTGCGGATGCGCCAGCGTAGCGGCATGGTTTTAAACAGGCTCAGAATACGTAATGGGCCGGTATAAATGAGCAAGCCGTGGTGGAAGGTACGGTATTTCAGTTTCCCTTCGTTTGCACTGGCGTAGAGTGCTTCAGCCTGACGGATTTCTTCGGGTGATGCCGCCGTGCGAACGGACATATATCCGCTAATCTCACCGCCTTTTCTCAACGGTGTGGTGCTGGATTTTACCCAGTAATGATCGCCATTTTTACACCGATTTTTCACAATCCCCGTCCAGATATTGCCCGCACGCAGCGTTTTCCACATATCCGCGAAGGCGGCTGGTGGCATATCTGGGTGTCGGATAAGATTATGGGGCTGCCCCATTAACTCATCGGTGCTGTAGCCGCTGACGTCAATGAAATCTTTGTTTGCGTAGGTAATATGGCTTTCTGGCGTAGTGACCGACATCAATCTGGTTTTTTCAGAAAGAGGGCGTTGGCGGTCGGTGACAGGGGTGTTGTTACGCATGAAGCAGTCCTTGATATGCTGTGTCCGAATACTGATTTAACTGAGGCATACCCACGAAGATGAATCAGCGGATAGCGGTAATGGTTCAGGTTGCTTATTGCTTTTTTAAGGCGAGTCGGGCAGAAGGAGATAATCCTGATATTCACCCAGAAACGCATTGTTCATGATGAGATAACGCGATTCATTACAAAATATAACCTCAATTAAGCATTTTACCACGAAAGGGTAATGAGCATGTATGCACAATGGTGGTAAATGTGAGTTGGATAGGATTGTTTGTTAACAAAAAGAGCAATCTGTGAATGAATAATCAACAAGGGCATACAGGACGGATTTTTACCGCAATTGAACAGGATGCTTAACTCGCACTAATGATTAAAAAACATGCACTTCCCGTCACCTTTCTGCTTGCTGCACTGCTGTTTCTTTTCTGGCGAACACTGCCGCAGTGGCTGCCGCGTATCGCTACCCTCTGGCTACCGGCGGAGATGTCTTTGTCTGTGAGTGGGACACCTAGCTGGCAGGACGGTGGGCTACATAGCGCGGGGGTCAGCATTATGGCGGGGGAATGCACGCTCGTTGACGTACGGGATATGACGCTGCGTTGGCATCGCTGGCGCTGGTATGTCGATATGGATGCCGTGACATTAAACCGTGATTGCCTGCAATATGTGCCTGCGAGTAGCGGCACCGAGCCGCCAGCGCAGTTGGCACAGTGGCAACAGCGATTGCCAGCTGCCGATATTCAGATAAAGGCGTTTACGCTACAGCCCTGGCAGGATTACGCCGGACAGATGCGACTCAGCAGCGACGGCAAGTGGCGACAAACGTTGGACTATCAGGGCGATCAACTGGCGTTTAAGGCAGAACTGAACGATAAGCGTTTGACCCTGCATGAGAGCATGCTCGCCACGCCCGCAGGGTTTGTGCGCCTGCAAATCAGTGGTGAAATGGAACTGGCCGATACGCTGGATGCTGCACCAGTGCAGGGGCGGCTGACCGGGAAACTGGACTCAGGGCAGACGCCGGATCCGCTTTCGCTCCTTCTGGACTGGCATAACCAGCAAGGCGAATTGGTGCTGAATGCGGCGCATGATGACACGCCGCTGATATCGCTGCCGTGGCAACTGACGGATGAGGTGATCCAGGTGACTAACGGCATCTGGCGCTGGCCTTATGCCGATCAGCCGCTCTCTGGGCACGTTACCATGACCTTACAACATTGGCGACAAGGGCTGGATGCCACCACGATTACTGCGCGTTTGAACATGTTGACGCAAGGACATAATGGCAAGGCGAACGCCGTGCTGGTGCTGGGGCCGGGCAATATTGGTCTGCTCAACAGTGAATTGCGCTTTCAGCTTACCGGGCAGGTTAATTTACCGGCACTCTCCCTGACGGCGACGCTACCGGGGGTGTTGCAGGGCTCGATTCTCAATCCTGAGCTTGCTCTTTTACCGGGGGCACTGCTGCGTGCTTGGGGAACGCCTGCGCCGCAGGTTTATCTGGAAGAGGCGCGCTGGCCGCTGGCGGGCGTTCGGGTCAGTGCGACTGGCGTGAATGGACGACTACAGGCGATTGTGAAGGCGCGGGAGGAATATTGGGGGCGTGTGAACCTGCACCTTGATGGTCAGGCGCAGGATTTCTGGCCGGATCAAGGGCAGTGGCAATGGCGTTATTGGGGCAATGGTCATCTGCCGCCGCTGAAAGGTCAGTGGGACGTTGCCGGCCGAGGCCAGTGGCAGGACACCCTGATTGAAGTCACCCAACTGTCGAGCGGTTTGGATCAGTTGGGCTACGGCATGGTGACAGTACACCAGCCCCGCCTGACCATTACGGAACCGATCCGGTGGCAGCGCGCCCGTTCCGGTGAGCATTTTCAAGGCGCGCTGCAACTGGCCTCAGAGCGGACGCATTTCAGCAACGGCGGCTATCTGCCGCCTTCGTTGCTAATGCTGGCGATGCAGGGGCGTAGCCCAGATGATTTCCAGTTACAAGGACAGTTGCAGGCTGAAGATATCGGGCCGGTCAGGCTGCGTGGTCGCTGGGATGGAGAACGACTGCGCGGGGGCGCGTGGTGGCCGACACAACCGCTTAAGGTGTTTCAGCCTCTGCTTTCTCCGCTGCTAAAAATGAACATTCGTGCTGGGCAGTTTTACGCGCAGGCGGCCTTTTCCGCCGCACGTAAAGAAGGATTCAGCGCGGGCGGACATTGGGTGGTGAAAAATGGTGGACTGTGGCTACAGGATGGTGAAGTTAGTGGCGTCAACTTTGTCCTGCCTTATCGTTTGAAAGGTCATCGCTGGCAGTTGGGCGTTAAGCAGCCTGTCGCGCTGCGAATTGACGTGTTGGATAACTTGTTTCGGATGAGCAATATCCGCGTCGTTCTACAAGGGTTTTATCCGTATAGCGAGCGGCGACCGCTGATTATGTCCCAGGCTGATATGGACGTATTAGATGGGCATATTGGGCTGTCAACGCTGCGTTGGCCACAGCGTGAACCCGCGCTGTTCACCGTGAAGAGCGTGGATCTCAGCGAACTGCTGACGGTATTAAAGCAAAAACAATTCGCTCTGTCTGGGCGTGTGAGCGGTACGCTTCCGTTGAATTTTAATCACCCAACCATGTTGATTGAAGGCGGGAGAATTACCAATGATGGCTTCCTGACACTGCGCTTGGATAACCAACTGGCCGATGAATTAGCGAGTAAAAATCTAGCGGGAGGCGCGGCGATTGGCTGGCTACGCTATCTGGAGATTGGGCGTTCTTATGCCACGCTTGACCTGACTAATCAGGGCGAACTGACATTAACGTCGCAGGTGCAGGGGAAAAACCCACAACTCAGCGCGAAACGTCAGGTGATTCTTAACTATCGTCATCAAGAGAATATCTTCCAGCTATGGCGCAGCTTGCGTTTTGGCGATAACTTGCGGGATACGCTGGAGCAGCAGGCCAATGAATGAATTCAAGGTAGAACAATGAACAAGTGCGAGACATTGCTGGCGGTAGGTTGCACGGTCGCTTTCCTGACGGGGTGTGTGCCGCGTATCGAGGTGGCTGCGCCTAAAGAGCCCATTACCATCAATATGAACGTGAAGATTGAGCATGAAATTCACATCAAGGCGGACAAAGAAGCGACGCAACTGCTCGAAAAATCGGACAATGCGGCCGGTGATGAGATAAAGAAAAGCGCGCCCGTGGGCGCGCAATAATTAGCCAATAAAATCAAGAGATGGCAAGGTCGGTAACAATGATCCGTTATGCCCGTTATTCATACGGGCAGTGATTCTTTATGCGGTAGCGAGTTGAGACAGCTGGGTTTTCGCCGCTTCGGTCGCTTTCTGCGCCACATCTGGGCCGTAGCCATAACCTTCAGCGAACACGAATTCAAGGTCGGTCAGGCCGAGGAAGCCCAGGAAGACGCGCAGGTACGGTTCCAGCAGATCGGTTGGTGTGCCTTTATGGATACCGCCACGGCTGGTTAAGACGATAGCACGTTTACCTTTTACCAGACCTTCTGGGCCTTGCTCGGTGTAGCGGAACGTCACACCCGCGCGGGCAACCAGGTCGAAGTAGTTCTTCAACTGGGTAGGAATGTTGAAGTTATACATTGGTGCGGCAATCACGATAATGTCATGCGCTTGCAGCTCGGCGATCAGATCGTCGGACAGCTTCAGGGCTTCTTGCTGACGTGGGGTCAGTGCAGCATCGGAAGGACGCAGTGCGCCGACTAACTCGCCATCAAGAACCGGAATCGGTTGAGCGGCCAGGTCGCGTACGGTGATGCTGTCGTTTGGATGTGCAGACTGCCACTCGGTGGTGAAGTGGTCGGCCAGTTGGTTTGACTGAGAATAACCTGCCAGAATGCTTGATTTCAGAACCAATACTTTGCTCATTGCCAATTCCTTTAGTGATTGAAGTGGGCGACAACATAACGCCCTTTGATGTGTCACATCTTATGCGGTGCTTTGGAAAGTGAAAAGTGCAAATATTCGAGGTCTTTATTCGATTTTCTTGAATAAGACGACGTTTGAATAAGACAGCGCGGGGCGATTAGAGCCGCCTATGACAATGTGCTACTATCCACGTCTTAAAAATCCCCACGGCTT
This sequence comes from Pectobacterium sp. CFBP8739, assembly GCF_013449375.1. Taxonomy (GTDB): domain Bacteria; phylum Pseudomonadota; class Gammaproteobacteria; order Enterobacterales; family Enterobacteriaceae; genus Pectobacterium. The sequence continues at coordinate 31,328 of NZ_JACDRR010000005.1, forward strand.
AACCATTTTCATGGTTTAAACATGCCGTGTTTTGAAATCAGGTTAGGCTCAATCGAGCCAGATTCGGGACGAGCATTGTCTCGGCAGAGAACAGAATTAGAGAAACAATTAAGGAAGAGCAACGTGAAATCACCTCTCAGTGCATTATCTACGCAGTTAAGTGAGCTAATGCTTCGCGATCGGCAACGTCTGCGACGTCGTTTGCAGGGCGCAGAGAAGGCCAGCAGCCCGCAGGCTCAGTCTGCGATCGCGCAGGAAATTGAGGGGGAAATTGTCGCGGCGCGCCAGAAGGTCGAGAACCGACGGGCAAGCCGTCCGGTGATTCGCTACCCTGAACAGCTTCCCGTTAGTCAGAAAAAAGACGAGATACTGGAAGCGCTGCGTCACCATCAAGTGATTATCGTCGCGGGTGAGACGGGGTCGGGGAAGACCACGCAGTTGCCGAAGATCTGTCTCGAACTGGGTCGTGGCGTGCACGGCCTGATTGGCCATACGCAGCCGCGTCGTCTGGCTGCCAGAACCGTCGCCGATCGTATTGCTGCCGAGCTGGAAACGCCGTTGGGCAGCAGCGTCGGCTATAAAGTTCGTTTTAACGATCAGGTGAGTGATAATACGCTGGTCAAACTGATGACTGACGGTATTCTGCTGGCGGAAATTCAGCAAGATCGCCTATTGATGCAGTATGACACGCTGATCATCGATGAAGCACACGAGCGCAGCCTGAACATCGATTTCATTATGGGCTATTTGCGCCAGCTGTTACCAAAACGTCCTGATTTGAAAGTCATTATTACGTCGGCGACCATCGATCCGCAGCGCTTTTCTCGCCACTTTAATCACGCGCCAATCATCGAAGTGTCTGGTCGAACGTATCCGGTTGATGTGCGCTACCGTCCTGTGGTGGAAGATGCCGATGACAGCGAGCGCGATCAGCTACAGGCGATTTTTGATGCGGTCGATGAACTGACGCGCGAAGGGCCGGGGGATATTCTAATCTTCATGAGCGGCGAACGTGAAATTCGCGATACGGCAGAGGCGTTGACCCGTCTGGACTTGCCGCATACCGAGATCCTCCCGCTGTACGCGCGCCTGTCGAATCAGGAACAGAACCGCGTCTTTCAGTCACATCACGGCCGCCGCATTGTGCTGGCGACTAACGTAGCGGAAACCTCGCTCACCGTGCCGGGGATTCGCTATGTGATCGATCCTGGCACCGCGCGTATCAGCCGCTACAGCTTCCGGACCAAAGTCCAGCGCCTGCCGATTGAACCCATCTCACAGGCGTCGGCGAATCAGCGTAAAGGGCGCTGTGGCCGTGTTGCCGCGGGGGTGTGTATTCGTCTCTACTCTGAACAGGATTTTCTGTCGCGGCCCGAATTTACCGATCCCGAAATTCTGCGTACCAATCTGGCCTCCGTCATTCTGCAAATGACGTCGTTGGGGCTTGGCGATATCGCCGCATTCCCGTTTGTTGAAGCGCCGGATAAGCGCAATATTCAGGACGGTGTGCGGTTACTGGAGGAGTTAGGTGCGATTAACCTGGCGGAAAATGGGCATTACCGCCTGACGCCACAAGGGCAGCAGTTAGCGCAATTGCCGATCGATCCACGGTTGGCGCGAATGGTGCTGGAAGCGCGTAAAACCGGCTGTGTGCGTGAAGTGATGATCATCACCGCTGCGCTATCGATTCAGGATCCGCGCGAAAGGCCGCTGGATAAGAAGCAGGCATCGGATGAGAAACACCGTCGTTTTGCCGATAAAGACTCCGATTTTCTGGCGTTCGTCAATCTGTGGGACTACTTGCGTGAGCAGCAGAAAACACTGTTTTCCAGTCAGTTCCGCCGTCAGTGCCGCACCGATTTCCTTAACTATCTGCGCGTGCGCGAATGGCAAGATATTTACACGCAATTGCGTCAGGTGGTGAAAGAGCTGGGACTACCGGTCAACAGTGAACCCGCCGATTACCTAAGCATTCACTGCTCGCTGCTTACCGGCTTGCTATCGCATATCGGGCAGAAAGATATTGAGAAACAGGAGTTCAGCGGCGCGCGTAACGCTCGGTTTGCGATTTTCCCTGGCTCCGGTCTCTTCAAAAAGCCGCCTAAGTGGACGATGGTGGCGGAACTGGTGGAAACCAGCCGCCTGTGGGGACGTATTGCCGCGCGTATTGAGCCCGAGTGGATCGAACCGCTAGCCCAGCATTTGATTAAGCGGAGCTACAGCGAGCCTCACTGGGAGAAAGCGCAAGGCACGGTGATGGCGCAAGAGAAGGTGACGCTTTTCGGGCTGCCGATTGTGGCGGCGCGCAAGGTGAACTACAGCCAAATCGATCCGACGCTGGCGCGTGAGATGTTTATCCGCCACGCGCTGGTGGAAGGCGACTGGCAAACGCATCACGCCTTTTTCCGCGCTAACCTCAAGCTGTTGGCGGAGGTTGAAGATTTAGAACACAAATCGCGCCGCCGCGACATTCTGGTGGATGACGAGACGTTGTTTGCTTTCTACGATCAGCGCTTGCCGCACGATGTCATCTCGTCGCGCCACTTTGACAAGTGGTGGAAAGCCGCCAGCCGAGATAATGCTGACCTGCTTAATTTTGAAAAGAGCATGTTGATTAAAGACGGCGCAGAGAAGGTGAGCGCGCTGGATTATCCGAACTTCTGGCATCAGGGTAGTCTGAAATTACGGCTGTCCTATCAATTTGAGCCGGGTACGGATGCGGATGGGGTGACGGTGCATATCCCGCTGCCCATCCTCAATCAGGTGCGTGAAGAGGGCTTCGAGTGGCAGATCCCCGGCGTGCGCCGTGAACTGACGATCGCGCTGATTAAATCCTTGCCCAAACCGTTACGTCGTAACTTTGTTCCCGCACCAAATTACGCCGAGGCGTTTCTGGCGCGTACCACGCCATTAGAGAAAGGGTTATTGGATGCGCTGGAGCGTGAGCTAAGGCTGATGACGGGGGTAACGGTACCGCGCGAGGCATGGCAGTGGGATCAGGTGCCCGATCATCTGAAAATTACGTTCCGTGTCATCGATGAGAAGAACCGGATGCAGCGGGAAGGTAAAGACCTGAACGCGCTGAAAGAGCAGCTCAAAGATAAAGTGCAGCAAACGTTGTCTTCCGTGGCGGATGATGGGCTGGAGCAGCGCGGTCTGCACGTCTGGAGCTTCGGTTCGCTGCCGGACTGCTATGAGCAGAAACGTGGCGGCTACTCGGTTAAAGCCTATCCAGCGTTGGTGGATGAAAAGGATAGCGTGGCGATTCGTCTGTTTGATACGCCACACCAGCAACAACAGGTGATGCGGCAGGGGCTGCGTCGTCTGTTGCTGTTGAATATTCCGTCACCGATCAAATATCTGCATGACAAGCTGCCGAACAAGGCGAAACTCGGCCTCTATTTCAACCCGTATGGCAAAGTGTTGGACCTCATCGATGACTGTATCGCCTGCGCGGTGGATAAGCTGATTGAGTCAGCTGGCGGTCCGGTCTGGCAGGAAGAAACCTTCCAGCAACTGCATGAAAAAGTTCGCGCGGAGTTGAACGAGACGGTAGTGGATATCGCCAAACAGGTTGAGCAAATCCTGACGACCGTTTTCACCATTAACAAGCGTCTGAAAGGGCGTGTAGATATGGCGATGGCGCTGGCGTTAAGCGATATCAAGAGTCAGATGAACGGTCTGGTGTTCCGTGGCTTTGTGACCGAAAACGGCTGGCAGCGCCTGCCGGACGTGTTGCGTTATCTGCAAGCGATAGAGCGACGTTTGGAGAAGCTGGCACAGGATGTCCACCGTGACCGGGCACAGATGTTGAAGGTGGAGCAGGTTCAACAGGCATGGCAGCAGTGGTGGAACAAGTTGCCAGTGGAGCGGCGTGACGATGACGACGTGAAAGCGGTGCGCTGGATGCTTGAAGAGCTGCGTGTCAGCTACTTTGCCCAGCAGCTCGGGACGCCGTTCCCGATCTCAGATAAGCGCGTATTACAGGCGATGGAGCAGGTCTAAGGCTAATATTTTACTATCACACGACGTCGGCGGCCTGTGCTGCCGACGACCTGTCGTTTTCTTAGTAATTACTGTGGCTTTTGGTAATTATTGAGGCCGCAGATAATTACGCTAATTTCTTTTAATTATCATTGTGTTGAGAAGTGCGCGCAGCATACTCATCTAACCAGACTGTCAATGTTTCGGGGGGAAGGGGCCGAGAAAAATAGTAGCCTTGTACTTCATCACAGCCAAAGCAGGTCAGATAGTCGAGTGTTTCTTTGTTTTCCACGCCTTCCGCCAGCACAACATAATTCAGTTTGTGCAGCATGCTGATAATCGATTCCACAATGACGCGGCTTTTATGGTCCGTTTTTATATCTTTAATCAGTGACTTATCCAATTTTATCACCGTAGAAGGGATATTACGCAAATAGCTGAGGTTGCTATATCCCGTGCCAAAATCATCTAGGGCGATAGTAAACCCGAGCTGTTGTAACGTTTGAATGATGGCAAGTGTTTCAGTGCTTTCGATGATTTGCTGGGTCTCGACACACTCAATGTCAATGTCCTGAGGGGTAAGGCCGTGATTCTCCAGAATGGTGATGAGGCGCGGAATGAAGTCATTCTCGGAGAAATTTCTGGCGGAAACATTAATGGACACTGGGAAGCGCAACCCTTCGTGACGCCACTGTTTCACCTGGCATGCCGCTTTCTGGGTCACCCAATCCGTTAATGTACGCATCAACGTAGTGCCTTCCGCCAGCGGAATAAACTGGTCCGGGTAAATTTCACCCAACTCAGGGTGACGCCAGCGAATCAGCGCCTCGGCGCCGATGACGGTATTCGTCTTGATACTTAGTTTCGGCTGGTAAACCAAATAAAGCCCAGGTTTGTTGTTCTGCAACACATCGGCCAGTTCATTAAGCAAGGTAAAGGCGGTTTGCTGCGCCTTGTCGGCCTCGTAGTTGTAGGGGAATTGACGGACATTTTGGGCTATAGCGGTACGCAGTGCGCTCATGGACTCACGCAGGATTCGCTGAGGGTATTTCGTTGGTATCTGGAATTCGGTGTAACCGACGAAAAACTCCAATTTGAGCGGGATATGACTGGTGATGCTTTCGTGAATTCGCTCAGCACAGATATCGAGCTCCGCCAGAACCTGTTCTTTATTTTCCTGCTTAACCAGCAGGGCAAAGCGACCAACCGCAGCGCAGTAAAGATTTTCTGACGCACTTAAGCTGAGGCGCAGGAAGATACCGATATCTTTCAACAGACCTTCTACCGTTGCCATCCCCAGCGCACACCCCATTTCATAAACGTAAGAAATGTCGATGGTATCAATCAGAATAAGCAGGTAACGTTCGTGGATGTCGGTAATGTGGCTAATGTCATCAATCAGACGTTGGCGGTTGGGCAACAGGGTTACGGCATCAATCAGCCCAATTGCGTTGCGGTATTCCATCAACGCCATCGTAATCGCGGCTAATTCATGGAGCAACCGTAGTTGAGCATGGCTGAATGTTCGTGGAACATAATCGACGACAGAAAATGTCCCAATGGAATAACCTTCTCTCGTTTTGAGCGGTACGCCAGCATAAAAACGGATGAAGGGTTCGCCAATAACATAAGGGCTATCTTTAAAGCGAGTATCTTGGGTTGCGTCAGGGCAGATAAAATCTTGGCCGGTTTGTACGGTAAAATGGTCAAAGGAACCAATTCTATCCATATCATCCAGCGGAAAATACTTTTTGGCTTTGACGTGTAGGGATTGAGAGCCGGCGAGTGTCACCAGCGCCGTTGGGGCATCGAGCAATTCACAAGCCAACTCCGTAAGCTTTCTAAGAGTATCGTCTTGAGAGATATCGGTTTTTTGTAGTTCGTCGAGAGTCTGCATGCGTGTTTTTTCGTCATGGCTCAAATGTTTTAACATGTAGACTCTTCCTTTTCGCAATAATAATCGCGATGACATTAATTTAACGGCGACACAATAACATAAAGGCTAAAAATTGAGGTAACTTATTATATTATACAACATTTATCTTGCCGTTAAAGTTTCGGCGATTTTGGGCCTTAAATCATGTTTTGGGTTTTCAACGTATGATAGAAATTTATGATGTTTTCCCATCAGTTGTGGGCGGAGATAAACGATTTGGCTGAGAACATGCTCTGCGAATAAATGGGAATCTCATTATAAAAAATGGCATGTTCCATGAGTTAAAAATAACATCCTGATAATGGCGACGCCATTGTTACAGTAACACTATGGATGATATAACCTATATCTCTGACAAGAATAGAATAGATATTTTTTATACCATGACGTTGACAGGAAGTCGCTGACGCCAGACGCCCCCGAAATAACGGTTTCTGTCTGGCGGTGGTGCATCGGTGAGGGGGGGTTAGCGTTGTTTTGCCAATGTTTCTAACTGCTGACGAATCGCGGTAACGGAAACGGCACGGTTATCGGCCCGTTCGCGTTCACTGGCATCGGGCGCAGAACTTTGAATGCCCATGAGCACCCAACCTGCCGCTGAATTCAGCATCAGGGGGGAACCGCTATCGCCGGGCAGTGTATCGCACTGGTGTGCTATCACGGCGGTATGAACCCAGCCGGTGATCGTACAGTTTTGATGACGGTACAGCGTATCCTGATGATCTTCCGGGTAACCGGCCTGCGTGACGCGCTGGCCGTTATCCTTCAACGCCTGCATCAATTCCTGGCGGCTGCCTTGCCAAAGCGGGAGCGGGCGAATTCCCAGCGGCGTTTGCTTTAGCCGAATCAGGGCATAATCCAACGGTGCGGCTGAAGGCGGAACGATCCATCCTTCGCCGTCGGCTTTCAATTTTTTGGCAAGCGTCTTATTCGCCAGCGCTTCAATTTCCGTTGTTTCATAACGCCAGCCATTTTCTGTCGCCAGAAAACGCAGCGCGACAGGTTTATCGATCTCGCCTTTTGGTGGCGTGACCACGCAATGCCCGGCCGTCAGCGCCAGATGAGGGGAAATCAGCGTCGCCGTACAGAGGTTACCACTGGCCGTTTCCAACTGCCCGATAGCCTGCCACGGCCAGGCAGCTGTATCAGGAACAATATCCCGATCGTCGTGGTTGAAAAATAAGATTTGTTGCTGCTTTTGGGCGTCGGTATCTGCTGGTGAAGATTCAGCCCAACTTAGCGGGGCAATAAATGATAATGAACATAACAACCAAGCTGATATGCGCATGTAGTGAATAAACCTTATGATAAACGTCATCGTAGTACGCTAAATATAACGTATTGGATTAATGATAGATGTATTTGTTCGTGAGGAACTACAAATTAACATGTTATACATGTAAACGGTGACGATCTTGACGGTTAATAACCTCAATATGCAAGAACGATGACCTTGAATTAGAGGAAAAAACTTAAAGTGATAATGCCACAGAGTAAAACGAGGGATAACATAATTTCAAATGAGTAACGACGTATCATTTTCCTATCCCCGATGAAATAAACACCCAGTAATCTGGGTGTTTATTCGTAGCCTTATCGTGGCAAGCCCTTAACGATGTGATTTACATCAGGACTGGCCGAAAACCACGCCTTCTTATCGGAAGGCGTGGATGCTTACCAATTACGCTGCTGGCGTGGTATCAGCAGTTTTTGCAGGTTTCGCTTTCTTCAC
>NZ_JACDRR010000005.1:39073-289978 GCF_013449375.1 Pectobacterium sp. CFBP8739
TTCACGTGTTTCTTAGCAGCCTGCGCTTTCTGTGCAGCGGCAGGTTTCGCTTTTTTCACCTGTTTTTTATGGTGAACGGCTTTAGCAGGAGCAGATGTGGTCGCCATAGGCTGAGCAGGCGTGCTGGTTACGGTGTCTGCGGCAAACGCTACAGAGGACAGACCCAGTGCCGCACCTGCGATCATAACTAATACTTTATTCATCATCATTTCCTCGTTATCTCATTCACGTTTCGTAGCCCTCGGTTGGGCCGGTGAAGAGAGAATAGGAGAAACGGCGGGCGGCTTCAGTGAGTGATTGGTTTCGGCGTGTAACCTAATGTACAAGCTGGGAAAACGAGGGTAACAGGAGAAAACGGCGGGGTTACCGCCGTCTCGGTGCTAGTGCTTGGTGGCGCTGGCTGGCTGCGCTGTCGTGGTTTTTACTGGCCAGCAAAAACGGAAACGCGCGCCGCCGAGCGGGCTTTCATCCACGGTAATGCTGCCTTCGTAGGCGCGGGCGATAGCATGAACAATGGCCAGCCCGAGCCCACACCCGCCGCTGCTGTTCTCGATACCCGCTTCCAGACGGATAAAGGGTTCAAACACGCTTTCCCGGCTTTCGGGTGCAATACCGGGGCCGTCATCTTCGACTTGCAGACAGGCGATAGGCTCTGCGTCGGACGTGAGGCTGATGTGCAATCGGCTATGACAGAAGCGTAACCCGTTACCGATCAGATTATTTAGAACCCGTTCCATCAGCCGCAGGTCTAAGGCGCCAATTTGCGCTGAAGGAGGCATATCCAGCGAAATATGTTTGTCAGGGTGGATCAGACGAAAATCGTCAATTTTTGCCTGTAACCACGAGGGAATATCGATATTGGTAAGGTGTAACGTCACCTGCGGACGGTCGAGCCTGGCATAGGTCAGCAGCTCGTCAATGAGCGCTTCAAGCTGACCAATATCCCGGTTTAACGCCTGCTGCTCGTCTTCCGTCAGGTTGTCGCTCATTGCCAGCCGATAACGCAGCCTGACCAACGGCGTACGCAATTCGTGTGCAATATTGTCAATCAGTTGTTTTTTACTGTTGATGAGTTGGTTCAGGTTATCCGCCATACGGTTGAAAGCGACGCCAAGCCGGAACAGGCTGGAGGTGCTATCGAAGTGAATACGCTCTTCGAGATGACCATCGCCCAGGCGCTGTGCGGCATTCTCCAGTTTTAGCATCGCCTGCCAATGCGGCCGCATCCATAAGAAAACCGGCAGCGCCAGCGACAGCCCAATCAGCATCACCAGCAGTAAATCCAGCAGCCGCATTTCGTGCAGGAAGAACAGGTAGGGAATAGGGCCGACGGCGAGAACGTAGTGGCTGCGAGGGATACGTTGGATAAACGTATATTCGTCATCCAGTGCGATAATTTCCCCTTCATTCAGACGCTGGCGATTCTTGGGACTCAGCGCATATTTGCTCACCGGTTCGATGTGCAGTTTGAACGACAGGTTTAAATCAAGCTGGTTGATCGTTTTATGCCACTCGCGGGGCGGAATCGCGCGCAGCTCATTACGAATGAGATACAGCGAGCTTTTCATCAGGTCATCCATGGACTGGCGGCCAGCACGTTCGGCGGTGACTTTATAGACCAGCCCGACCAGTAGCGTCATGACGACAAAGCACGCGAACAGCAATAGAAAAAACTGGACGAACAGCTTTTTCATAGCGTGACGCTCTCCCAGGTATTAGGGGCAAACAGATAACCTTTATTGCGCACCGTTTTAATACGGAACGGCTCCAGCGGGTTGTCGTACAATTTTTTACGCAGGCGGGAAATTGCAACGTCAATACTGCGATCCATGCCGTCGTAGGTGACGCCGCGCAGGTTTTTCAGCAGCGCATCCCGATCCATGATGTGGCCAGCGTGTGTCGCCAGTTGCCAGAGCAGATCGAAATCTGCGGTAGATAACACGATGTGCTCTTGCCCTAACGTTACTTCTCGATTAACTGGATCGATACAGAGCAGGCCGAAGTGCAGGGACTTGTGCACCTGTAATGCGGCGGGCGCGGCTTTTTCCACTACAGCCTGTGGCGTAGTGGCGTACTGGCGTAAATGCAAACGCAGACGAGCGAGCAACACGGCGGGCGGCGTAGTTTTTAGAATGTAATCATCGGCACCCATTTCCAGCGCCAGAATATGATTCATATCGCTGTCCAGCGACGTCAGCAGCACAATCGGGCCACTGTACTGTGGCCGCAGTTCCCGACAGATGGTCATACCATCTTTACCGGGGAGCATGATGTCTAACAGCACAAGATCGGGCTGCTGCTGTTCAATAAAGGCCAATGCCTGATCGCCTCGTGCTTCAACCTGAACATCAATGTCATGCTTGCCGAGGTAGGCCGCGATCAATTTTCCCACCTCGGTATCATCTTCTATAAAAACAATCTTATGCATGGTATCTACGTCATCTCCCTCTTACTGCTGATAGCATAGCCTGATGATAGATCATAAACGAGAAGTGAAGCGTAAATGGGTGTTAAGTATTTGTTTACTTGCCCAAATTAGATAAGCTGCGGAGCAGGCTTTTTTAGGCTAGATTGCACCGGATTCTCGTCTTTTCTCGAGAACGGTCACAGCACCATTACCGATTATTCCACAGGGAACCGCGCTGAAGATGACACCAATTGACCAGATAAACAGCTGGATGCAGGAAGTCTTACGTCCTTATTTTGGGTTGGCGCCATTGTCGCCTGAATGGGATGTTGTCACCGTTCGTGATGGCTATTTTATCTGCTTTGATGGCGACACGATCCGTAAACGCATTACAGCTACCGCACTAAATTATCAGGAAGACGATGTCATTATTCACACCCGCGGACGTGAAATTATTCTGCCGAGAACCGCGCGCGGTAAAGAAAAAAAACTGACTTATACCAGCGTTTCCAGCGTGATGGCCGATGGTATTGTGTTTTCTGCGGGCGTCAGAACGCTGAACTCGGGCAACTGCGGTTACATCAACGCCAGTAATTATCGAAATTCTATCCGGCTACCGCTGCCGGAATGCCGTCATTTGATCAGCAAAGAAGAGATTGTCGACTGGCTGCAATCTTATCGTGAACGCTTGCCGGTTGATTATGCGCACAAGCTGGAACGGCTGATAAGTATGAAAAACCAGCAGCATAAAACGGTTCCGGGCGACATCTTTCGGGTCGAGATAGACTTGCATACCGATGGTTATGTTTTGGTTATTGGTAACCTCCGTCAGATGCAAAAGGATGAACTGTTTGCTGAACACAGCATCTGGAATAATGTGATGACGATGCCGCTGTTTGTCCGGCCTTATCTTTTCCGCACGACTGAGCGTAATCCCGCCTTGTCGGAGATTGTGGCATCGCCTTTGTCTGAAAAATGCTGGATCGTTATGGATGACGCTTTTCTGCGCGGTAATTATGCGTATGTGGGATCGAAAATGCTGGCGGAAGAGGACATTCTGTTTCCGGTTGGCTATGGCTCCAGTATCAGCGCCCAGAAAAGCGACTATCGCCTGTCGTGGGGGCCTTGTTCGATCAATAAAGCCTGTCAGGATACCGCTTTTAAAACCGGACATAGCTATATGAACAATGGGGCTTATAGCAGCGTATCAGCCGAATGCTTTGCGGGTAGCGGTTTCCCTCACTACGATAAAACGCTACTCAATCCAGAGCACCGTGAAGCATGGGAACAGGTGTTGGCCGAGTTCGAGTTACCGCCCGATACCACTTACGATGCCTTTGCCCAACATATCGGTGGGATGACGCGAGCGGCCTACCTGACGTATGTCGCCAGCAATAAAGCGTACCAGCGTAAGGTGCGTGCGAAGAAAAGAGAGACGAAATAATTCCTGTCATCTCGTTGCACGTGCTTTTGGGCACGTGCATGCCAGTGGACTGTGGTGGCAGGGTATTCGCATGGGTGGTTGTTTTTTGCTCGACATGTGCAACCCACAATATCAATTGTTCTGGTGACGCTTTCTTTGAAGATTAATCATGCAAGTGGCGATTAATTTATGATCGCAATTGGTTCAAAAAATATTCACAATCTTGCCCTGTGGCAGAGCTTTAACGCAAAGCCGCACCTCATCAACGCTCGATATTTTCTCTGCAGCGAAAAAATAATCAGAATTGATCGAATAAATTAGCAAGCCTGAGCGTTTACGCGTTGTTTACTTTGAAGAGAATCCTGTTATGACGCGTATCCTTCCCGTATTGGCCGCCGGACTGCTCATCAGTCCACTGTTGCATGCTATGCCGCTTAACTACACCGTTGCCACTGATGACACGGCCATTGCGCTGTCATGGCAAGCATTTGGTCACCTGTCACAAGCCTCTCTCAACGGCGTGACGGGCAACATCACATTGGACGCTGAAAAGGAAACGAATGACCGTATTGATGTGAAAATCCCCATCACAACGTTACAGGCTTCCAACAGTCTGCTGACCTACCAGTTAAAAAGCAGCCTGTTTTTTGATGCTGAACACTATCCCGATATTATTTTCACTAGCAGCAGGGTTGTGGCGCTGGGGAAGGGGCACTTTCGGGTTTTTGGTTCTCTGTCGGTAAAAAACGTTCAACGACCGGTCATTCTGGACGCCACGCTTGAAGAACAGGGCGGAATGGCATCTCATGACGGTTCATTGTCTCTCCATGCTACCACCGCGATTTCGCGCTCGTCTTTTAACATGGATCGGTTTACTGGGGTGGTAGACGATCGCGTCGCGATTACTATTGAAATCCGGGCGAAAGCCCGACACGCCGCATAACTCAACACGCCTATAAAATAGTGGCTTTCCACACGTGGCGTCCCCTGTGTGTGGAAGGCTGTTTACGGGCTATGTCAGCGACGTTTGTAACCTGAGCGCACTTTCTGTGAGCGGTGCTACAGGGCTACGGCCAATTAAGACGAACTGATAGCCGTGGGCGTACCACCAGACAACCTGCATATCATGGCGTTGCTCATTTTTAAGCGCCGTGGCCGTTGTCTGACGCTCAGGGGAAATGCAGAGCGCCATCGGGCCATATTCGGCATGCAACCAGGTAATCTGTGCAATCGATGTCTGGTCATAGCGCAGCAGACGCACCATTTTCAATTCTGCAGCGGGAAGCGTCAGTTGTTGCTCATTGAGAGGCAACCCAATGTCCTGAGCCGTGCGAGAGAGTCCGCGTTGCAAGGCCTGTGCGGTGCCGTCCGCATCGAGTAGGGTTTCCGCGCGGTACAGCGACATGTACTGCGCTTCAAGATCGCGAATTTTCTCGCTGTCGCTGAGAATCATCCCAGGAGAACGCGCGAGGTAGCCTAGCCCCGATCCCAACACCAAAAAACTGAGTGAAGCAGCAATGAATGAACGACGGCTGACACCGGCATAAGATGGCGGTGTGGCTGGTGTCGGTGCTTCCGTCAATAACGTCTCCAGTCTGGCCTGCATCCTCGCCTGAGGCGCTTTGTCGAGCAAGGGCGCGAAGGCTGCTTCAACATCAAGCTGACCTTTCAGCAGTTCCGCGACACGCTCTGCAAGCTGTTCATCCCCCTCAAGTAGCGCCTTGAATCGTTGCGCATCGGCCTCATTCATTTCGCCATCGAGCCAGGCAACGATGGCTTCGTCACTGTAAGGGGGCGTAAAACGCATTGCTTTCAAGACAATCTCTCCTTTGCCGAGGGCTGGGTATCAATGGATTTCGCCAGCGTACCTCGTGCAGCAGCGAGTCGGCTCATAATGGTGCCGATGGGTACCGATAGCGTGTCTGCCGCTTCTTGATAGGTAAACCCTTCGACATAAACTAAAAAGACGGTGTTGCGCTGCGCTTCTGGAAGCACGCTGACTCGCTGCATGATTTTCTGGTAATGCAGACGATTGTCATCCTGCTCATGGGTATCGGGTGCCAGTAATTCTTCGCTTTCGATAAACCCTTGTCCCTGACGTACGCGGCGGGCGCGCAGTTCGGAAATCCATATCGAATGAAGAATGGAGAACAGCCACCTGTCGATACGCGTGCCAGGTGTAAACTGTGCACTCTTTTCGAGTGCACGAACGCAGGTAGACTGGACGAGCTCTTCGGCCACCTCATGGCTACGCGACAGCACCAATCCATAGCGCCATAGACGCGTCAAATGGGCAGTCAAATGCTGACGAACTTCGCTGGTGGTGATGTTTTTATCCTCACATTGAGACTCAGGGCTTTAACGCAAGGCCCGCCCACCATCAACGCCCAGCGTTTTTCCGGTGACGTAGTTACTGCTGAACAGATAATCCACCAGCCGGACAATTTCCGCTTCGCCGGGGGCAATTTTCATCAGGGATTTGTCCAACGCCTGTTGACGATAGGCCTCTTCATCCTGTTCGTTAAACAGGATGAGACTGGGGGCGATCGCATTGACTTTCACCTCCGGCGCCAGTTTGCGGGCGAACGAACGCGTCATGTTATCCAGCGCCGCTTTACTGGCGGCATAGGCAATGTGTTTGTCGCTGCCTTTTTCTACCACGTAATCCGTCAGATGGATGATATCTGCGCCAGCCACGCCTTGCCCACGCAGGCAAGATTCCAGTAACTGGTTGAGCAAGTAGGGCGTATAGACATGAATTTGCAGCATATCGGCCAGCGTTTGCTCTGGCGGTATGGAGGGGCTTTCTGGCTCCCAGCGGCTGGCATTGTGAATAATGGCACGCAGCCGCGGCGTGAGTGACTGGATTTGCTCTGCAAACGCATAGATATTTTCCGTGGTGGAAAAATCGGCGGTCAGGCAAATTGCACCGTCCTGCTGTAGTGCTTCCAACTCGGGATAAGGCGTGCGATAGCTGATGATGACCGGAATTGACTGAGCCAGAAACGAACGCGCCAGTGCCAGCCCGATACGCCGTGCGCCGCCGGTAATTAACACGGGAGCAGAAGAAAACGTTGTCACAATTAGGTCTCCTCAACACGCTAGTCAGAAGGGGGCGAACCGTGACAATATACCTGAATTAACCACTATACTCGTCATACTTCAAGTTGCATGTACGTTGGCTGGTTACTCGACACACTGGCGTGTGTCTCGCCCGTTGGGGCCGCTGCAAGCAGCGTTCAAACCAGCCTCTGGCAGATTTGTCACTCACCCGAATCACTTACTTATGTAAGCTCATCGGGATGAAGGAGAGACATCCTGTCTCTCACCGTCGTCGCCTCAATCGCCTGCGCTAATGAACCGTAGAAGCTGAGCCGTCCTTCAATCGGGTGGACTTTTGCCCGCGCCAGCGTTTTTAACGGCTGGAAGGGAATGTCGGTGATGATGAGTTGCTTGCCTTCGGGCAGCGTGTCGCTAAAGCGCAGGAACGCATTGAGTCCGCCGGCATCCAGCACCGGCATCGCATCCCACTGTAAGATGATATTTTGATAACCTTCGCTGCGTACGGTCAGATCGTTGAAGATGCGCTCTGCCGCGGCGAAAAACAGCGGGCCGTTAACGCGCAGAACCAGATGGTCCGGGATTTTGGTGTCCGGCAGTTCGCTCAGTCGGGTCATCTGCGCGATGCGCCGCATGAAGAGCAAGGATGCCAGCACGATACCGACGGTAATCGCGATCACCATGTCAAACAGTACGGTTAATGACATGCAAAGCAGCATCACGATGATGTCGTCTTTCGGCCCGTGGCGCAGTAAATCCACGACCTTGTGCGCTTCGCTCATGTTCCAGGCGACAATCAACAGCAGCGACGCCATTGCCGCCAGCGGCAGGTAAGACAGCCATGGCGCAAGTATCAGCAACGCCAATAGCACCAACAGCGCGTGAATCACGGCGGAGAGCGGCGAGTTAGCGCCTGCGCGCACGTTAGCGGCGGAGCGAGCAATCGCGGCGGTCGCGGTAATACCGCCAAAGAAGGGAGCAATGATGTTACCGAATCCCTGGCCCATCAGCTCCGCGTTAGAATTGTGTTTTTTGCCCGTCATTCCGTCCAGCACGACCGCGCACAGTAGCGATTCGATCGCGCCCAGCATCGCCATAGAGAATGCGGCAGGCAGCAGCGCGGAAATACTTTGCCAATCCAGCGTCATCGTCTTGCCATCCGGTGATGGAATATCCCACGGCAGAATGAGCTGCGGCAGGATGGGCGGGATACCTTGCCCTTGCGAACCGTCCGCGAGCATATAGCTGAATCGAGAACCGATTGTAGCCACGTGTTCACCGAGCAGAGACATAATCCCCATCACGGCAACGCCTGCCAGCAGTGCGGGCAAATGGCCGGGCAGGCGAATACCGAGTCTGGGCCAAACGATGAGAACCAGCAGCGTCGTTGCGCCAATCAATGTATCCGCAAGATGCAGAGTCGGCAGTGATTGCGCCAGTGCGGCCACTTTTTCGACGTAATGTTCGGGCACCACGGCCATCTGCAAGCCGAAGAAATCCTTGATTTGCATGGTACCGATGGTGATAGCGATCCCAGAGGTAAACCCCAGCGTCACGGAAAGCGGAATATATTCAATCAAACGGCCGAAGCGGCAGATCCCCATCAACAGCAGAAATATGCCGGAAAGCAAGGTGGCAACCAGCAGGCCAGAGAGCCCGAACTGTTGCGACACGGGATACAAAATAACGACGAAAGCGGCTGTTGGGCCTGAGACGCTGTAGCGCGAACCGCCGCTGAGGGCAATGACGATCCCAGCAATCGCCGAAGTATAGAGCCCGTACTGTGGCGGAACGCCGCTGGCAATCGCCAGAGCCATCGCCAGGGGAATGGCGATGATACCGACGGTAACGCCGGCGATAATATCGTGGGTAAAACGTTGCAGCGTATATTTTTCGCGCCAGCACGCGTCAATCAGCGCGCTGAACGGCCTGACGCCGTTAATTCCGTGCGTTTTCATCTAAGCAGAAACCAAAGTAAGGAAGCAAATCAACATGGCGGGCCTGCCGGTCCGTCGACAACACCCTTACGATACGCCGGACGCGCTCAGAAGATCCAGATATACATCAAGAGAAGTGCAGTCTTGCGGAGCCGATGCGGCGAAAACCACATCGGCAGAGGGGTTACAGCGTGATAGTGATCAGATAGGCGGCAAAAAGTGCCAGATGCGCACTGCCGCTTAATACGTTGGTCCTGCCAGTGGAGAACGTAATGTGGCACAGCACCAACACCGACAGCATCACGACGATGTGCGGCATATCCAGACCGAAGTTCAGCGTGCGGCCGGTGAGCATGGCGATGATTGTAACGGTAGGAACCGTCAGTGAAATGGTTGCCAGCACGGAACCGAAAAACAGATTCATCGCGCGCTGTACCTGATTTTTCAGGACGGCGCGGATCGCTCCCAATCCTTCAGGAGAGAGGATTAACAGTGCGACCAAGAAGCCCGTAAACTGCGTCGGCGCGTTCATTTCGGTCAGCAGCGTTTCCAGCGGCATGGAATTCATCTTGGTTACCGCGATAACGGCAATCAGGTGAATCAGCAACCAGCCGGTGTGCCACAGCGAGCTGTGCGCAGACGGTTTACCGTGATGAGGATCGTCGCCGTCGCCTTCGTCTTCGTGCTCATACACAAACAGGCTTTGGTGCGTACGCGTTTGGATCAACAGGAACACGCCGTACATCGCCGCGGAAATCGCGGCAATAATCAGCGACTGCGATACGCTGAAATTACCATCGGGCAAGGCACTGGGGAAAACCAGCACAATCACCGCCAAGGGGAAGATCGCCATCAGGTACTGCTTGATGCCGCTGAGATTAACATACTGCGTGGCGAACTTACGGCCGCCGAGCAAGAGGGCGAAGCCCACCAGGCCACCGGTGACAATCACGATAATCGAATAGAGGGTGTCACGCATCAGGTCTGGGCCGGCGTCACCGGTTGCCATCAGCGCTGAAATCAGGCTGACTTCCAGAATGACGACGGACAGACTGAGGATCAGCGATCCATAGGGTTCACCCAAACGGTGCGCGAGTACGTCGGCGTGACGTACCACGCTGAACGCGCTGAAAAGTATTCCGGCTAACGCAAGGGCGTTGATGCCGAGAATAGCGATGAAATCTTGTGAACTGCCCCACATGTAGAGCACGGCCAGCGCAATAACAGGAAAAATGAGTGAGTATTCATGATGGCGAGTTTTGACCACCTCAGCATGAGACTTCATTGCGGGAGTTCTCCTTATCCAGAGGGATGATACGGCAAAATATCCCCGTCATACTTCAAGCTAGCATACCGATCACTCGACGTATTCAGGGCATAGAACGGTAATAAACAGCAAAAGGTTACTAAAAAGTAGTTATAACGTAATGAAACGAACAAAAGGATAACAGATTGTCGGCATAATTCGGGGTGTTTTACGGATTTTTACGCTTTGAGGTGAAATTTAAATGAAAAGGGAGAATTCATCCATATTCTCCCTATCGTGATAATATCAAATGTATTTTTTTTTGTTATTCGTCAGGATTGTCCATGATATCGTGGCGTTTATGATGATAATCCTCTTCATTTAACCCCTCTCGCCAATAAGGAACGGCATACATCTGATTTCGTTCACACCCGCGCTCTCGACGCACATGACGACGAAGCTGTACCACGATACGATCCTCACCCGCTAACCAGTAAAATGCATGTTCAGCGGTTGGAAGCGCCTGAAAACGTTGCAACAGCGTATCGGTCGCATCGGTTCCGCCGACGATCCAGTGCAATTGAAGCTGTGAGGGTTTAGCAATAGCGAGTTTATCCGCCTCGCTGTCGATACGGATCACGGCATGTCCCTGAGCATCGTCGGGCAGATTCTCTAACAGCGCCATGAGCGCGGGGAGTGACGACGGATCAGCGGCCAAGTAATAAGCGGCCGCTGGTGGCAGCATGGGGAGCGGGCCACCAGGTTGCGAAATACCAACCCAATCACCGGGTTTGGCCTGACGGGCAAACGTGACGGCAGGTCCGGCGTGTTCATGCAGCGCGAAAATCATATCCAGCTCCGCCTCTTCTGGCCGTAATGCGCGGACGCTATAAGTGCGAACGATAGGACGGGCTTCGCCTTCTGGCCAGACTGGGCCACGTTCGCCAATGGCTGGCAGAACCGGTTTTTGCTGTCCTGCCTGCGGCAGAAAAAGTTTGATATGCGCGCCATAGCGCTCGGCAGGGTAATCGCGCAACGCGTCATGCTGGAAAGTAATGCAGCGCAAATGAGGGGAAATATCGTGGGTCTGTTTAACCTGAACTAAAACAGGCTGACGCGGCGTTGCCATTCAGTGTCTCCGTGGGTAGTCAATTCCGGTATGGGAAATAATAACAATACGAGATGATAATTATTATCATTTTGTGTTTGGTCGTTGTCATTCCATCGGAATAAATATGCTGTTGGGCTTTCATATACAGAAAAAGGTCGGAAATAGGCTTCTGTTATCACAAAAATGAGGTTTGTATCAGTAAAGCGTCAAGTCTGGCGGCACGTTGCCGATTAAGTTGGTACAAAAGCGGAATATCGCGCGGATGAAACATTATCACGAACTTTTTTAGTTTTTGTGACCACTATCAAACTTGATCGCAAAGCCATAAATGAATAACCTCATGATTGGTAGTGTTGTAAAATTAAGCAGATGAAGCAGTTAGGTTTTTACACGCAGGGCGAGAGCCGATCTGACGCGCAGGAAAAGAGTAGGGCTGGAGGTGGTAAGTAGTGTTAACACGCGATTTTTTGCAGAAAGCAGATTGTAGAACGTCTTTTGGTTGTATTGAAGAAACCTTACTGCTCACGCCGCAACAGCGGGCTGATTCGTTGGACAGGACGCTGGCGCTCCGGCCCAATAGTTGTCCGGTCTGGGTGTTTGGCTACGGTTCGCTGATGTGGAACCCGGTTTTTGACGCCGAAGAAACCTGTCTGGCCACGCTGACAGGGTGGCAGCGTGCCTTTTGCCTTCGTCTCACCATCGGCCGCGGCACGGTAACCCAGCCGGGACGGATGCTGGCGCTACAGCCCGGTGGGCAAACGACAGGTCTGGCTTTCCGTTTACCGGAAGCGTCTCTGCGTGAAGATCTGGAGCTGCTGTGGAAGCGTGAAATGCTGACGGGCTGCTATCGTCCGCTCTGGTGTGAGCTGCAGCGGAAAAATGGCGCACCGCTGACGGCGCTGGTGTTTGTGTCCGAGCCGGAACATCCCCTGAATGAAAACGATACCTGTATTCAGAGCGTTGCCCCGCTGATTGCCCGTGCGAGCGGGCCGCTCGGCACCAATGCGCAATATCTGTTTGCGCTGGAGCAAGAGCTGAAAAATCACGGGACAGAAGATGCAAGCGTGAGTGAGCTGGCGCAACGGGTGCGTATTTTGCAACAGTCGTGTTCTGCGGCGGCAGGGAACGGACAATAACGGCGCGACGAGCATGAGCGTTGAGGTGAACGACGACGTCGCCGTTCACCTTGAAACGAATGAAGCGACCGAATTACCAGCCGACGCCAACACCCATGGTGTACAGCGTGTCGTCAACATTCCCCTGATTACTTTCGATACGGGTACGTGACACTTTCATCGTCATCGAAGACCAGTCGGTCAGCTTGAAGCGCATGCCTGCATCCGCTTTCAGATAGATTGGCGCAGTGCCGTCAAATGAACGCCCCAATTCGCCGTTGGTGAAGGCTTCAACCGATTTGCTGAATATATAGCGGTTGTACGCCCATTTAATCCCACCAGAGTAGAAGTTATCCTCGCCCTGATCGCGATAGATGAAGGTTTGGGAGTTGACCAGTGAAGTCAGAGAAAATGCGCCTAAATCGTTATCCCAGAACTGATAGCCGGGACCGAGACCGAAAGAACGGTTGATTTTAATGCTTTCGATCCAGTCGCGTTTGTACTGGTAACGACCCTGCCAAAACCAGTTCTCATCCACGAATTTATCCAGCGCATATTCGCCAGCCGCATTCTTGGTGCTCTCGACTTTATCCTCTTTCGCCAAATGGTAACTGGCATCAAGGTTGTGTCGCCACGTATCGTGACGCGCTTTGGTGTTCAGCGCCACATCGTAGTTATCCGTTTCTGTCGAACTTTTCTTGTGCGACATGCCGGCATCAATGTTGCCTTTCCAGGCGAAATCGGTCACCAGCGGCTTCTGCGCGACGATGGACGTAATTTCAGAAAGCGGCAATGTTTGTGGACCAGCCGCTTCGTTAGCCAGCGACGGATTCGCGACGATGGCGCGGTTTTCGCCCGCGTTGATCGTCGGATACAGAACGCCTTTCTCGTAACGTTCGCCTTGAATCACCAGACCATGGTCGGATTCGAAGGTTTTCACCTTGTCCCAGGCTACAGAAATAGAGCCAGCATAGTCGGTGTTGATAAAGAGTTTACCGCCGTCAAGCAGCGTGATTTTCCCTGTGAGCTTGTCGCCGTTGTTCAACCAAATGGTGTCAGCGCGGCTCTGCGTAACGCCAGCAGAAAGGGCGATAACCAGGCTGAGGGAAGAGATTGCGTGTTTGGATAGTGTCATTATTGCCAAGTAAACAGTGGTGACAGGTATTGAGATGTCCGTCAAAGACGTACAACCGTTGATAACGAACCGGTTTAGCCCGGAACGGCAAACATTAACAGGAATCGAAGTGATGCTCTACCCGAAAACGGTAATTGATTAGAATGTAAATAGTTATAAAAGTTGCTATTGATGATTAACGGCTATAACGCGATGTCTGTCACACTTTGGAGTCAGTCGAAAGGAACGTCGTTATACGTGAGAGGCTTCTCTGGCCCAGACGATTTCAGGCCAGAGAAATGAGTGCGAAAGCGGTACTACGCGGTACGTTGCGTGCGTGAGATATTGTTGGTGTTCAGGAAACGCGAGGTCAGGAACGTCCTCACGCGCAGCACGATCCGTTCCTGGAAGAGCACACAGAGCGTCACGGTGGTGAGCAGGAAAATGATATAGCCCGTCATGGAGAGCTGCACCTGACCGGCGGCGGCAATGCACTGATCCCAGTCGCTGAAGCAGGCCATTGGGTTACCGCGCACCAACTGTTCCAGCGTACGGAACAGATTGAAGAGCGGAACGTGCAGCGCAAAGATCGAGAGCGATGCCGCCCCCAAGCGCGGTGACCAATGTCGCAGCCACTCGCGATTAGGTTCACGCGCTAGCGCGCTGAGGCAGACTAAACCGACCTGAGCTGGCAGGAGCAAACCGTTATGCAACAGGAAATACCAATAGGCTTCGCCTTTTGTGAACAGCCAGGTAGCGACAAGGAAATTCACACCAATAAAGAGGGCGAGCGCATAGCGCTGACCTTTGGTCAGTGGTAAGCGATCTTTCTGACGATAATGACGGAACAGTGCATAGCCCAAAATACCAGCCAAAAATTCCGGCAGGCGGAAGATCGGTCCGCGCTGCAATAATCCGGTGTAGGGCATGCCGAACTGCTGCTGCCAAATCACCCAAATCGGCGGCAGCAGATACAGCAGGCAGACGATCCCCATCCACAGCCACGGATGGCGGCTGTTCAACAGACGTGGCGCTAACAGCGGAAATGCCAGATAGAAAAAGAACAGGGTAGAAAGCGACCATAACGGGGCATTGAAGGTCAGGAAGTAAGGATTCCATGCCTGCAACATCAGTACCTGCAATAACCCGTTGAACGCCAACTGTGCATTCGTCATATAATGGCGCAGTGTTTCGGGTGCGGCTGCGGGATCGTTGGTGTCATAAATGACAAAACGCGCGCTGGCGATTTGCCCTTCTGGTGGCACGGCCAGCCACTGCATCAGCGTCACGACGGCAATCGAAGACAGCAGGGCAATGATATGAATGGGATAAAGATTAAAGAAGCGTTTGGCCCAAAACTGGCGAACGGGTTCGCGCAGACGTCCGTCCTTTATGTAGACATGGGCTAGCAAGAAGCCAGACAGGACAAAGAACGTGCTGGTCGCGAAGAATCCCATGCTGGTGAGCTCGCTCAGGAAAGGAATGCGCTCTCGCTGGGGATAAACGTGTACCGTGTGATAAATCATCACGTAGCAGCCGAGCAAAAACCGTAACCATTCCAGGCCGATAAAACGCTCCTTACTGACCTTTTTCATGCTGTTCCTCAACGTTAAACTCGGTGTAAAAGCCGAAAAATGCGATTACAAGCTAGTTTAAACGAGAGAAACGTCACATTAATTAGGATAATGGCTATAAATGCCGGTGCCGTTTAGCAACCGTTTAGATCGAACGGGGTGTTGGTGGAATTTCGAACCATTATTTTCATCAACGTTGTTTTTATCAACGACAGGGTTTTTATCAACGACAGAGTTTTTATCAACGACAGAGTTTTTATCAACGACGGCGTTTTCATTAGCTCCGGCGGCATCCTCGCTTACGCGAGGATAATCTCGGACGGAAGGGCGCCAGAGCGCCTTACCCGTACCGCTGACAATAGCGGTATCTTGTAACGATTGGATTAAATCACTTTTTCTTGTAATACCCAGACAGCCGCTTCAACCCGTGATTTTAGCTTCATTTTTTTCAATAGGTGTTTGACGTGAACCTTAACGGTACTTTCGGTAATGGTGAGCTTGCGGGCAATCACTTTATTGGATAATCCCTGAGCCAACAGCTTCAGAATATCGCGTTCGCGTGGCGTGAGCTGCTGAATGTCTCGGTCGCTACTGTGGCGGCTTTCGCGCAGGCTGGCGGCCAGAATTGGGGTCAACGTTTCACTCAGCACCATTTTTCCTGACGCCGCCTGATGCAGCGCAGCCAGCAAATCTTCCGGCTCCATATCTTTCAGCAGGTAACCGTCAGCACCATTTTTCAGGGCATTGACAACATCGTCTTCATGGTTGGATACGCTAAAGACGACAATACGACCAGACAGCGATTTTTCCCGCAGACGATTCAATGTTTCCAGGCCATTCATGCCGGGCATGTTCAAATCAAGCAGAATCAAATCCGGGTCTAGTTGCTCCGCTAGCTCGACCCCCTGTTCGCCGTGACTGGCTTCACCTGCCACCTGCAATTCTGGGTCCATGCTGATGAGTTGCTTAACGCCATTGCGCAACATGGGATGATCATCAATCAGCAGTAGGGTGGCGGCATCTTCGTTAATCATGAGTTTCTCCTGTTAATGGCAGCCGGTGACGGTATTCGGAGAGGAAATTGACATTGACTTCAGTGCCCCCCGACGGTCGGCGTCGAACAATGCATTCGCCGTGCAAACCTCGAGCACGGTCGCGCATGATAATAAGTCCATAATGGTTGGCGCGGCTGGCATCATCCGGAATACCGATGCCGTTATCGGCTACGCTGAGTTCAATGTAGCCCTGACGTAGTTGCAGGGTGATATCGACCTGTGTCGCCTGCGCGTGTTTATAAATATTACTCAGCGCTTCACGCACAATTTGCAGGACGTGAATGCCCTGGTGCGCGGAGACCGACTGCGGCGGCAGACGGTAGTGGAGTTCGATGGGATAGCCCAGCCGCTTGCTGAATTCATCGACTGACGCCCGCAACGCGGCGAGTAAGCCGGATTCCGACAGCTTTAGCCGGAAGGTGGTCAACAGTTCACGCAGTTGGCGATAGGCGGTGTTCAGTTCTTCCCGCATTTCCGTCAGCAACTGTTGCGAAACGGGGGGAAAATCGCCGCCCTGCATTTGCAGGCAGCTCACCTGAATTTTCAGGCAGGAAAGGGACTGGGCGATGGAGTCGTGCAGCTCACGAGCAATGGTGGCGCGCTCTTCCATTAGCATCAACTGCTGCTGATGGTTAGATTGACGCTCCAACGCCAGCGTGCTGGTCAACTGTTCCAGCAAGGTATTCAGCAACTGATTCTGATCCCGACTCAATACGGTGTTGCCCGGCAGCGTGGCTAACACAACGCCATATTGCCCGTGTTTATCGTGCAGATCCCAGCAGTGGGGTTTACCCGGCAGTTCTTCCGGTTTTGCCTGCATCCCGCAGCTCTGACAGCTGTTATCTGGGCAGTGATCCGGCTGTGATTGGCTGCAATCGCTAAACTGGTGAAACTGTTCCTGATTGTTATCTTCATACAATCGCAGTTGAATATTGCGCAGGGGAGTCAGCGACGGCAGTTCGTTCAGGATCGGCATCAGGCGGCTACACAGCGGCGCGCCGGTATGCAGGCGCCGGCTGGCGCGATAAAGGAAAGAGAGCAGATCGTTTTTCTGTTGCAGGTCGGCGGTTTTCTCGGCCACGCGCTGTTCCAGACTGTGGTACATGGCGGAAAGTTCATCCGACATGCTGTTCAGCACTTGTCCCAGCGTGCTCATTTCATCATGGCCGTTGATGGCGACGCGCTGGGTGAAATCGCCGTGACCGATGGTCTGTGCCATCGCAACCAGACGTTGCCACGGTGTTAACAGACGGCGACGTAGGTAAAAGAACGTCGTGACCAGCAGAATAAACATGATGCCGATGAAGATACGCTGCACCAGCGTGACCATCCTCAGCCTTTGTTCGGTTTTATGATCGATGGCGGAAACCAAATCGTCGAGCTGTTTCACGAAGCGGGCGACATCCGCCGACGCATCGGAAGAATGCGTTGCCTGTCGCAGATGAGGTTGCAGGTTTTCCAGCCAGAAAACGCGCAGCGCAGTGAATTGTTCACTAAGCCCTTCCCGACGTACTGCCTGCTGTAGATCGTTGCTGATTTCGTCTTCTTCCAGTTCTTGCAGGTAGATTTCATTTTCGGCAGAGAGCGGTACCATTGAAAGCAGCCGATAGCTCTGCATGCGCAGCGAACCCGCTTTATTAATGGCGTGCGCGTTCCCTTGGATGCTTTGAGACATCCAACTGGAAACCGACATACCTGCAATACCCAGCAAACCGAGTAGCAGCATCAATAGTGCAACCTGATTGACGAGCGACAGCGGCAGCAGGAAACGTTTCAACATAATAAAGCGACCTCTGCTGGAGGAGTAGAGAACCAGTACCGAGAGGGATAACCCTTTTGGCATTTTTCCCGATTCCACGTGATAACCCTATACCCACTAGTGAGTACCACCGAATATCTGCGCCTTGAAAGGGGGTATGACAGTAAGAAAAAAGAGAGATATAACAGATTGAATTATCGTTGCTTATTTTTCTATTTTTATTACTCATTAAGGAGTGTGGCTATTTTTACACGGTTTTTTTACCTGACAGCGCGTTGATTTGCATCAACTTTACCTGCGGTGTAATCCCTAATGTTGCGCCTTAATTCTACCGCGTTTTTATTTATCGAGGTTTTTATGACGCAGCCTTCATCACCCGAAAAAGTATCGCAAAGCACGCTGATCAGGGAATGGAATCCTGAAGATACAAAATTCTGGCAATCTGGTGGCCAACGGATAGCACAGCGTAACCTTTGGATCTCTGTGCCGTGCCTGCTGTTGTCGTTTTGTGTCTGGATGATATTCAGCACCGTGGCCGTTAACCTAAACAAGGTCGGATTTCGTTTTACCACAGACCAACTCTTTTTACTGACTGCGCTGCCTTCCGTCTCCGGCGCGCTATTACGCGTTCCATACTCCTTCGTTATCCCAATGGTTGGCGGTCGCCGTTGGACGACATTAAGTACCATCATTCTGGTGATCCCGTGTATTTGGCTCGGGTTTGCCGTACAAAACCCGCAAACGCCGTACAGCATTTTCGTCACGATTTCTCTGATGTGTGGCTTCGCGGGTGCTAACTTCGCGTCCAGCATGGCGAACATCAGTTTCTTCTTTCCCAAATCACGTCAGGGTAGTGCGCTAGGCATTAACGGCGGATTGGGCAACCTCGGCGTGAGCGTGATGCAGTTGCTGGTGCCGGTAGTGATTTTCCTGCCGATTCTGGGCTTTTCTGGCAATGGCGTTGTTCAGCCTGACGGGCACCCGATTTGGCTGCACCATGCGGCATGGATGTGGGTACCGTTTTTGGTGATTGCTGCAACCGCTGCCTGGTTTGGTATGAACGATCTTCCTGCGCCTAATGCGTCTATACGCAAGCAGTTGCCGGTTCTGAAGCAAATGCATCTGTGGGTGCTCAGCTTTCTGTACTTGTCCACGTTTGGCTCATTTATCGGTTTTTCGGCGGGCTTCGGCATGCTGTCCAGAACACAGTTTCCAGACATCGTGATTCTGTACTACGCGTTCTTTGGACCACTGCTGGGGGCGTTGGCGCGTCCGGTGGGTGGAATGCTGTCTGACCGTTTTGGCGGTGTGAAAGTTACGTTGATTAACTTCATCTTGATGGTGATTCTCTCGGTATTACTGTTCCTGTCCCTGCCGAGTGCGAACTCTGCGGGTTCATTCGGGATGTTCTTTGGCATCTTCATGATGCTGTTCCTGACGGCCGGTCTGGGTAGTGGGTCAACCTTCCAGATGATCGCCGTGATTTTCCGTAAATTAACGGCAGATCGCGTGAAAACTCAAGGTGGAAGCGATGCGGATGCGCAGCGTACCGCAGCCACGGATACCGCCGCAGCGCTGGGCTTTATCTCAGCCATTGGCGCTATCGGCGGCTTCTTCATTCCTCAAGCCTTCGGGATGTCGCTGGAGTTAACCGGTTCACCCACCGGCGCGATGAAGGTGTTTGTGGTGTGCTACGTGGTGTGCGTATTGGTGACCTGGCTGTTTTATGCCAGAAAGCAACGCTAAGCGTTGACCCGCCTCCCAACCACCTCTTAGTCACATTCTTATGTCGACTAAGAGGTGGTTCCGTGCGCGATTAATGCTGTCATTTTCATACTACTCTGTAGCACGCGCCCGACACGGGGCGGCTCAATCGCCGCTCGCCCCGTGACCCCAGGCTTTTGGCGGAAATTATGCCGCTGATGCGGTGCCTTCGTCGGTATCGGACTTTGCGGATCGCTTGCGACACGTTCCCGACGTGGCGCAAGCTTTCGCCGCATCCTTGCGGCTCATCCTAAGCCCGCTCTCTCCTCAGCATAATTTTTTACGCCAAAAAAATAAGGACAGAAAACTAATAGATCATCTCTCTTTTTCGAGCGATTTTTCGTCGCTTCCCGACTACTACCTCTAAATAGTCGTGTGTGTGAATTCAGTATAAACACAAAATTAATGGGTTTATTTTTATCATTTAATATCAATATCTTAATTGATATTTTTGTCATAATTCTTTGGTGGTAGTTGATGAGGAATGCCATTTTTAAGCGGGAAACTCTCTTGATCGTTATCAACTTTGACGAGGGGCTGGCTGGATACGCTAGCGCCAACTTGAGCGATGTGTCGTAAGCAAAAACAGATGTCTGCTACGAGCATTTCATAACGACAGGGGCCAGCAGGCTTCGCAGCAGGAGAGTCCGGATGAGCAAATTCCTTGACCGGTTACGTTACTTCAAACAACTGGCCGAACCGTTTTCCGATGGTCATGGTCAGACCCTCAATACCAATCGTGACTGGGAAGACGGCTATCGCAGTCGCTGGCAGCATGACAAAATTGTGCGTTCTACTCACGGGGTAAACTGTACCGGTTCATGTAGCTGGAAGATTTATGTGAAAAACGGTCTGGTGACGTGGGAAACGCAGCAGACCGATTATCCACGTACCCGCCCGGACCTGCCTAACCATGAGCCTCGCGGCTGCCCGCGCGGTGCCAGCTATTCCTGGTATCTCTACAGCGCTAACCGCCTGAAATATCCAATGATGCGCAAGCGCCTGCTGAAATTGTGGCGTGAAGCGAAACTGACGCACAGCGATCCGGTTGATGCCTGGGCGTCCATCGTCAACGACCCCGAAAAAACCAAATACTACAAACAAATTCGTGGCCGTGGTGGCTTCGTTCGTTCTGACTGGAATGAAGTCAACGAACTGATCGCGGCCTCTAACGTTTACACCACCAAAACCTTCGGCCCAGACCGCGTGATCGGTTTCTCACCGATTCCTGCGATGTCGATGGTGTCCTACGCAGCGGGGGCCCGTTACCTTTCCCTGCTTGGCGGCGTGTGTCTTAGCTTCTACGACTGGTACTGTGACTTGCCGCCAGCATCACCTATGACCTGGGGTGAGCAGACTGACGTACCGGAGTCTGCCGACTGGTATAACTCCTCTTACATCATTGCCTGGGGCTCTAACGTTCCGCAAACCCGTACGCCGGATGCCCACTTCTTTACGGAAGTTCGCTACAAAGGCACCAAAACCGTAGCGGTCACGCCGGATTACGCGGAAATCGCCAAGCTGTGCGACCACTGGCTGAACCCGAAACAAGGTACCGACAGCGCGATGGCGCTGGCAATGGGCCACGTGATTCTGAAAGAGTTCCACCTCGACAAACCGAGCCAGTATTTCAGCGAGTACGTTCGTCAATACACGGACTTACCGATGCTGGTGCTGCTGGAGCCGCGTGAGGACGGCTATTACGCCGCAGGCCGAATGCTGCGTGCCTCCGATCTGGTGGACAACCTCGGCCAGGACAACAACCCGCAGTGGAAAACTATCGCGATTGACGATGAGAGCGGCAACCTGACGGCACCGCAAGGGTCGATTGGCTACCGCTGGGGCGATCAGGGCAAATGGAATCTGGAACAGCGCGACGGTGTGAGCGGCGAAGAAGTGAAGCTACGCTTGAGCCTGCTGGGCTCGCATGACGATGTCGTTGATGTCGGCTTCCCGTATTTTGGCGGCGCGGTCAGCGAACATTTCAACAACGTTGAGCTACAAGACATCCTGCTGCACAAACTGCCCGTTAAGCGGTTGACACTGGCTGACGGTAGCGACGCGCTGGTTGCCTGCGTGTATGACCTGACGATGGCGAACTACGGTCTGGATCGCGGTCTGGGCGACGACAACTGCGCGCGTGATTATGACGATGTGAAAGCGTACAGCCCAGCCTGGGCTGAGAAAATTACTGGCGTTTCTCGTCAGAACATCATCCGCATTGCGCGTGAATTTGCGGATAACGCCGATAAAACGCACGGTCGTTCGATGATCATCGTCGGTGCCGGTATCAACCACTGGTACCACATGGACATGAACTACCGCGGCATCATCAACATGCTGATTTTCTGCGGCTGTGTTGGTCAGAGCGGTGGCGGTTGGGCGCACTACGTCGGACAAGAAAAACTGCGTCCGCAAACCGGTTGGGTGCCATTAGCGTTTGGTCTGGACTGGCAGCGTCCGCCACGCCACATGAACAGTACCTCGTTCTTCTATAACCATTCTAGCCAGTGGCGTTATGAAACCGTCGCGCCGCAGGAACTGCTGTCACCGCTGGCAGATAAATCCCGCTTTACCGGCAGCATGATTGACTTCAACGTGCGCGCCGAGCGTATGGGCTGGTTGCCGTCTGCACCGCAGTTGAACGTTAACCCGCTGGATATTGCAGAGAAAGCGCGTGCCGCCGGCGTCACGCCGCAGGACTATACCGTTGCTGCGTTGAAATCAGGCGAAATCAAATTTGCTGCTGAACAGCCGGATAGTCCGCAAAACTACCCGCGCAACCTGTTCATCTGGCGTTCTAACCTGCTGGGTTCCTCCGGTAAAGGCCACGAATACATGCTGAAGTATCTGCTGGGTACGGAGCACGGTATTCAAGGGCAAGATCTGGGTACCGCAGGCAGTGTGAAGCCGGAAGAGGTGGAATGGCACGATCAAGGCGTTGAAGGCAAACTGGATCTGGTGGTGACGCTTGATTTCCGTATGTCCAGCACCTGCCTGTATTCCGACATCGTCCTGCCAACGGCAACCTGGTACGAAAAAGACGACATGAATACCTCGGATATGCATCCGTTTATTCATCCGTTGTCTGCGGCTGTCGATCCCGCATGGGATTCAAAAAGCGACTGGGAAATCTACAAAGGTATCGCGAAAGCCTTCTCCCGTGTCTGTCTGGGGCATCTGGGTCAGGAAACCGATCTGGTGACCTTGCCGATTCAACACGACTCTGCGGCGGAAATGGCCCAGCCGTTTGGCGTGGAGGACTGGAAAAAAGGCGAATGCGATCTGATTCCGGGCAAAACGGCGCCACACCTGATGATGGTGGAGCGCGATTATCCGAACCTGTACGAACGTTTCACCTCGCTCGGTCCGTTGATGGACAAGCTGGGCAACGGCGGTAAAGGTATTGGCTGGAACACACAGACCGAAGTCGATTTCCTGAAAAAGCTGAACTACACCAAGGCTGACGGTGCGGCGGCAGGTCGTCCGAAGATTGAAACGGCGATCGATGCGGCAGAAGTGATTCTGTCTCTGGCTCCGGAAACCAACGGTCAGGTAGCGGTGAAGGCGTGGGAAGCGCTGAGCAAATTCACTGGTCGTGACCACACGCATCTGGCACTGAATAAAGAAGACGAAAAAATTCGCTTCCGCGATATTCAGGCGCAGCCGCGCAAGATTATCTCCAGCCCGACCTGGTCTGGTTTGGAAGATGAACACGTTTCCTATAACGCCTGTTATACCAACGTTCATGAGCTGATTCCGTGGCGTACGCTGTCCGGTCGCCAACAGCTGTATCAAGACCATGAGTGGATGCGTGCCTTCGGTGAAAGCCTGCTGGTATACCGTCCGCCGGTCGACACCCGTGCGGCTGAGCCGGTGATGAATAAGAAACCTAACGGCAACCCGGAAAAACCGCTGAACTTCCTGACGCCGCACCAGAAATGGGGTATTCACTCCACGTACAGCGACAACCTGTTGATGCTGACGCTGGGTCGCGGTGGCCCGATTATCTGGCTGAGCGAAGATGATGCCCGCGATTTGGGTATTGCGGATAACGACTGGGTAGAAGCGTTTAACGCCAACGGTGCGCTGACGGCGCGTGCGGTTGTCAGCCAGCGTGTGCCGGCGGGAATGACCATGATGTACCACGCGCAGGAACGCATTATTAACCTGCCGGGGTCGGAAATTACCCAGCAGCGCGGCGGTATTCACAACTCGGTAACCCGTATCACGCCGAAACCGACTCATATGATCGGCGGCTATGCCCAACTGGCTTATGGCTTTAACTACTACGGCACCGTTGGGTCAAACCGCGATGAGTTCGTCGTAGTTCGTAAAATGAAACGCATCGACTGGCTGGATGATGAAGGTCAGGACTATGTACAGAAACAGACAGTACAGCAGGAGAAAGCCTGATGAAAATTCGTTCACAAGTGGGCATGGTGCTGAATCTGGACAAATGCATCGGCTGTCACACCTGCTCCGTCAGCTGTAAAAACGTCTGGACCAGCCGTGAAGGGATGGAATACGCCTGGTTCAACAACGTCGAAACCAAACCGGGCGTGGGTTATCCCCATGCCTGGGAAGATCAGGAAAAATGGAAGGGCGGCTGGATCCGTAAAATCAGCGGTAAGCTCGAACCGCGTATGGGTAACCGCATCAGCGTGTTGTCCAAAATCTTCGCTAACCCGGATGTGCCGGAAATCGACGACTACTATGAGCCGTTCGACTACGACTATCAGAACCTGCGTAAAGCGCCGGAAGGCAAGCATCAGCCTGTCGCGCGTCCGCGCTCGCTGATTACCGGTCAGCGGATGAAGAAAATCGAGAACGGCCCGAACTGGGAAGACGATCTGGGGGGTGAATTCAGCGTGCGCGCCAAAGACAAAAACTTTGAGCATATGCAGAAAGAGATGTACGGCCAGTTCGAAAACACGTTCATGATGTATCTGCCGCGTCTGTGCGAACACTGCCTGAATCCAGCGTGTGTGGCGACCTGCCCGAGCGGCGCGATCTACAAACGTGGCGAAGACGGTATCGTCCTGATCGATCAGGACAAATGTCGCGGCTGGCGTATGTGCCTGACCGGTTGCCCGTACAAAAAAATCTACTTCAACTGGAAGAGCGGTAAATCAGAAAAATGTATTTTCTGCTACCCGCGTATCGAAAGCGGTCAGCCGACACTCTGCTCTGAAACCTGCGTTGGACGTATCCGCTATCTGGGCGTACTGCTCTATGATGCCGACCGCATCGAGCAAGCGGCTTCGGTGGAAAATGAGAAAGATCTGTACCAGAGCCAACTGGATGTGTTCCTTGACCCGCACGACCCGAAAGTCATTGAACAAGCGCTGAAAGACGGCATTCCAAACAGCGTCATTGAAGCGGCACAGCAGTCGCCGGTGTACAAAATGGCGATGGACTGGAAGCTGGCGCTGCCGCTGCACCCAGAATATCGCACGCTGCCGATGGTGTGGTACGTGCCGCCGTTGTCACCGATTCAGTCTGCTGCGGATGCGGGTCAATTGGCGCACACCGGCGTACTGCCGGACGTCGAAAGTCTGCGTATTCCAGTGCAATATCTGGCGAACCTGCTGACCGCAGGGGATACCGAGCCGGTATTGCTGGCGCTGAAACGTATGCTGGCGATGCGTCACTACAAACGTGCAGAAACTGTAGAAGGCAAGATCGATACCCGTGCGCTGGAACAGGTTGGGCTGACCGAAGCGCAGGCGCAGGAAATGTACCGCTATCTGGCGATTGCGAACTACGAAGATCGTTTCGTGATTCCATCAAGCCATCGTGAACTGGCGCGTGAAGCGTTCCCGGAAAGCAAAGGCTGCGGCTTCAGCTTTGGCGATGGTTGCCACGGCAGCGATACCAAATTCAACCTGTTCAACAGCAAGCGTATTGATGCCATTGATGTCAGCAACAAAACGCGCGACATGAACAGCAAAATCATGCGGGAGACGAACCATGATTAGCCTGCGGATTATTGCCCGCCTGCTGGACTATCCCGATAGCGAGCTGTGGGAAAACCGGGCTGAGTTGATCGAAGCGGTAGAGCAGGCCGATGCTTTACCGCTGCGTGAGAGTCATCAGCTCATGCAGTTCATCAATACGTTGTGCGCGCAGGATCTGTTGGACCAGCAGGCGGAGTATAGCGGCCTGTTTGACCGCGGTCGGGCGACCTCGCTGCTGCTGTTCGAACACGTTCACGGTGAGTCTCGCGATCGTGGTCAGGCGATGGTCGATCTGATGCAGCAATATCAGGACGCGGGTCTGGCGCTGGATTGCCGTGAGCTGCCGGACTATCTGCCGCTGTATCTTGAGTACCTTTCTCGTCTGGAGCCCGCGCAGAGTTGCGCGGGTTTACTCGACATCGCGCCGATTCTGGCGTTGATTGGTGCGCGTTTGCAGCAGCGTGACAGCAGCTATGCTGTGCTGTTCGATCTGTTGTTATCGCTGTCCGGTAGCGACCTGAAAAGTGACGATGTCACACACAAGGTGGTTGACGAAGCACGCGACGACACGCCGCAGGCGCTGGATGCCGTGTGGGAAGAGGAACAGGTTAAGTTCCTCGGCGAAGAAGGCTGCGCATCGGCCCAACAAACGCAACACCAACGCCGCTTTGCTGGCGCGGTGCTGCCGCAATATCTGAATCTTGACGCGACATCGGCGGGAGGGCAACGCTAATGAGTGCAATCACTAACTATTTCAATATATTCTTTTTTGATATCTATCCCTACCTGGCGATGGCCATTTTCCTGATTGGTAGCTGGCTGCGCTATGACTACGGCCAGTACAGCTGGCGTGCGGGTTCGAGCCAAATGCTGGATAAGAAAGGGATGCGTCTGGCGTCTAACCTGTTCCATCTGGGGATTCTGGGTGTTTTTGCCGGACACTTCCTCGGTATGCTGACGCCGCACTGGATGTATGAAGCGTTCCTGCCAATGGAGGTAAAACAGAAAATGGCGATGTTCGGCGGTGGTGCGGCAGGTCTGTTGACGTTTGTCGGTGGTGTGTTGTTGTTAAAGCGCCGTTTGACCAACCCGCGTATTCGCGCCACATCCAGCGTTGGTGACATCCTTATTCTGTCTTTGCTGGTGATTCAGGCCGGTTTGGGGCTGTTGACCATTCCGTTCTCTGCACAGCATATGGACGGCAGTGAGATGCTGAAGCTGGTCGGTTGGGCGCAAAGTGTGGCGTTCTTCCAGGGCGGGGCATCGGCACATCTGGTGGGTGTCGCGCTGATCTTCAAACTGCACATCGTGCTCGGGCTGACGCTGTTCGTTCTGTTCCCGTTCTGCCGTCTGGTTCACATTTGGAGCGCACCGGTCGAGTATCTGACGCGCCGCTACCAGTTAGTACGTAACCGTCGCTAGATAGGATAAAAATGGCGGCGTTATCATAACGCCGCCATTTTAATGCCTTCCTTTTCATCTTTCCCTGCCAACAACGATCGTCATCGGCAGTTTTTCGTTGATTACTTGCTTCGCGCCATCGTCCACTGCACGGCGAAAACACTCGTCAGTACAATCGCTAAACCTAAGAGTGCGGTGCCAGTCATTGACTGGGAAAGCAACGCCCAGCCTAGCACCACAGCAGTCAACGGACTCAGCAACCCCAATGACGCAACCGCAACGGTTGGTAGACGGGATACACCACGAAACCACAGCCCATAAGCCAGTACCGCCCCCGCAAGACACAGGTAAGCGTAGGCTCCCCATTGTGGCAGCGTCAATACTGGGAGCGGCGCATCGACCAGCCAAGCGACCGGCGCCAGCATGATCCCGCCGAGAAAAAGTTGCCAACCCGTAAGCGGTAGTATGGGAAGGTCGATTCGCCAACGACGTGTCAACCACACGCCCGTTGCCATACAAACTGCCCCTAACAGTGCAGCGGCGATGCCTACGGGTTCAAATGTTGTTTGTGGTGACAACAACAAGATTGCCGTACCCGCTACGCCTGCGACAGCCGACCATAGCGTTACCTGATTAGGCGAGCGATGATCGACGACCCAAGTTAACACCATGATCAACAGTGGTTGAATCGCCCCTAACACCGCCGCTAATCCGCCTGGTAAACGGTAAGCGGCGACAAACAGCAGAGCCTGGAACACACCGATATTCAAGGCGCTCAGTACGACCACGCGCCACCAGTCTTGCTTGACGGGAAAGCGTCGGGTGAATAGCAACAACAGTAAACCTGCGGGGAGTACGCGCAGAAGTGCTGCGGTAAAAGGACGATCGGGCGGCAGGATCTGCGAGGTCACAATGTAAGTCGACCCCCAAATTGCCGGTGCCAGCGCGGTGAGTAAGACGTCACGCCAATAGTGTGGTGAGGATATCGTGTTCATGACTTTACCTTCAATTCAAGATATTATGATAATGCTGAACAATTACCTTGAAGTCAAGATAAATGAAAAATTCGACTCGCGAATACGATGCGGTGGATGCCATTTTGGAACAGTGGCGACGTGAACGTCCTGACTTGGATGCCAGCCCGATGGGGCCGATTGGTCGTTTGGGACGATGTGCGCTGCTTCTGGAACAGTGTCTGGAATCCTGTTTCTCCAGATTTGACCTGAGCAGTTGGGAATTTGATATGCTGGCGACGCTGCGGCGTGCGGGGGCGCCGCATTGCCTGAGCCCGACTGAACTGTTTTCTGCATTAATGGTGACGTCAGGCACCATGACTCACCGACTCAAACGCCTTGAAACGCGCGGATTTATCGAACGCGTGCAAAACGAACAGGATGCGCGCAGCATGCTGGTGCAACTCACCAACACGGGGCTTGAACTGATTAACCGTGCCGTGGAAGCACACATTGAGAACGAGCGTCAGGTGCTCTCGGTACTGCCTGCCGATGTGTTGGCTGCGCTTGATGCTAACCTCGCGGCGCTACTGCACGGGCTGGAAAACCATAACAAGGGGAACTGAACCATGTCTGAATACCATGCGTCAATTTGCTGGCAGCGCGATGGGCAAGATTTTATTGATAACCGCTACAGCCGACTGCACCAGTGGCAGTTTGACGGAGGCATTACGCTGCGTGCCTCGTCATCACCGCATGTTGTGCCGCTGCCTTTTTCACGGGAAGATGCGGTCGATCCTGAAGAGGCGTTGGTGGCC
Organism: Pectobacterium sp. CFBP8739; assembly: GCF_013449375.1. Classification (GTDB taxonomy): domain Bacteria; phylum Pseudomonadota; class Gammaproteobacteria; order Enterobacterales; family Enterobacteriaceae; genus Pectobacterium. Next base: position 67,771 of record NZ_JACDRR010000005.1, read on the forward strand.
TCGCTGTCCAGTTGCCATATGCTGTGGTTCCTGTCGATCGCGGCCAAAAAACGCTTCTGCGTCGATGATTATCAGGACCACGCGGTAGGAACCATGGGCGTGAATGCAGCGGGAAAAACGGCGATGTTGGATGTCACGTTGCGTCCGCAGGTGACATTCAGCGGCGAAAAACAGCCTACCGCCGAGCAATACGCCCAGTTGCACGAACTGGCGCATGATGCCTGCTACATCGCCCATTCGGTGAACTTCCCCGTGAACTGCGAACCGACGTTAGGAGCAAACCGCTGAGCTTAGCGGGGGGAGGACGCAGACAGCAATGCGAGCCGTACAGTATCACCGCCCGATGCGTTGAGCTCGGGCAGTGATCGATGATGCTCAGCCGTGCATCACCATCCGGTAATGCGCTGCCAGGTTTCCTGCTCATGCGTATTGGTTTTCAATACCTGATAATGTTGATGCATCGCAGCCGTCGCACAGGCATGGTTAGGCAGTATCCGCAACCGTGTGCCGACGGGGAAATTGTCGACTGAAAGCCCACTGTCGGCGAGTAGCACGATGATGCCATGCTCCTGATTCGTGATCGTCACGCAGAGGTCGTGGTAAGGGCTGCCATAGAGATCGCACACCAGCCCGTAACCGTAATCTTTTGTCTGAGAAGCGGTGCCGCGATCGCGGGAAAGCGCCATCCAGCCGGCATCGATAAACACCCAACCTTTTTCACGATTATGCCCAATCACGGTGCTGACAACCGACAGGGCAATATCGTCGAGTGAACAGACTCCGACATTTTTCATCACCAGATCGAATGTGGTGAAAACGCCTGCTCTGACCTCGGTGATGCCTGTTAAATCCTCGGCAAAGTGCGCCGTCGGCGTGGCCCCGACGCTGAGCACGGGGCAGGCAATTCCCAGCGCGCGCACTCGCTGTCCGGCGGTGTTAATGGCTTTGCATTCGGCACGCGCGGCTGCCCTGATCGCCTCGTCCGTACGGCAGGCGTACGATTCTCCCGCGTGTGCCAGCAGGCCGGTGAGCGTCGCGCCGTTGCCGTCGATCTGTTGTGCCAGCTCAAGTAATGCGTCGCTTTCCGGTGGGATGCCACCGCGATGCCCGTCACAGTCGATCTCAATAAAGACCGAAAACGTTACGTTGTTGGCGCAGGCAAAGTCAGTCACCGCCTGAGCCTGTTCTGCGCTATCCAGCAGAATATGAATATCCACGCCTTTGCGGATTAAGCTGGCGATACGCGGCAGCTTGTGAGGGGCGATCCCTACGGCATAGAGCAGATTGGTATAACCGGCGGCGGCAAAGGCTTCCGCTTCTGCCAACGTCGAAACCGTCGCGGGTGACGTCGCGTCTTTGAGCAGATAGCGACCGGCTTCAATTGAGCGGAGCGTTTTAAGATGTGGTCGAACTCGGCTGCCCAACACTTCCGTTCGTTGATAAAGTCTGTCTATATTGCGTTGAAAACGGAACTCATCAATGAGCAAAAAAGGGGTTTCCAGCGCGTTAAGCCACTCAGCATTGTTCATTTTATTCCCCCCATGTTTTTAGCCTGCTGCCAGGCCGCAAGAATGCGCTGGCCGATATATAAGTCCTGAACGGACAAACCGGAACTGTCAAACACGGTGATGTCGTCCGGCGTTTGTCGTCCCGCTGCACGCGCGCTAATCACGTCGCCGATAGCGGTCAGCGTGACCTGAGCTGAGGCATGCTGGAAGTCACCGATCATTCGGGACTGGGACGGCAGATCGCAAAACAGGCGGCTAGTGGTAAATAGCTCGGGCGGCAGTTCCTGCTTGCCGACGGCGTCCGATCCCATGCTGACGACGTGCGTTCCGGCGTTAACCCACTCGGCGTTAAACAGCGGCGCGCGTGAGGGTGTTGCGGTTACGATGATATCCGCTGCACGGCACGCGCTTTCGGCATCGCTGACTCGCGCATCCAGTCCTGCTGCCTTGAATTCTTTCGCCATCTCTGCGGATTTGCGGCTATCGCGCCCGACAATCAGCACGGTACGAATGGGGCGTATTCTTGCCAGCGCGGCGCACTCATAGCGAGCCTGATTGCCGGTGCCGAACACGGCCAAAACGGCGGCATCAGACCTTGCCAGCAAATCGGCGGCAACGGCATTGGCGGCGGCGGTACGAAAGGCGTTCACCTTTCCGGCTTCAATCGCGACAGCGATTCTCCCGATTTGTTGATCGAACAGCAAAATCAAGGAATTATGACGCGGCAGCCCGTTAGCAGGGTTTCCCGGCCAGAATGAACCGACTTTTAGTCCCGCGAGTTCATGGGTTGCTGAGGCCTTGATGCTGAAAGTGTTACCCGCATCGGAACCGTGCCCGTGCACCACGGGGAAACTGCGTGCTTCCGGTTCGCTGGCGGCGAGCAGGGCTTCACGAATGGCATCATAAGCCAGTTCATGGCTGATAAGTGCCGCTGATTCTGCTTCAGAAATAAAAATCATCGTTTTCCCCTAGGCATTGCCAGTCAGAAATGCACCGTAGCGGCTGATATCGACATTCCCACCGCTGATAATAATGCCGATGCGTTTGCCGCGTAGTGAGTCTCTGAGATTACGTGCCGCCGCAAAGCTGAGGCAGCCCGTCGGTTCGACGACGATCTTCATGCGTTCGGCGTAAAACCGCATCGTGTCAATCAGCTCGTCATCCGTCACGGTCAGAATATCGTCGACGTTTTGGCGAATGAGGGCGAAGGGGTAGCGGCCGAGTTGCTGTATTTGTGCGCCATCGGCAATGGTTTGCGGTGTGTCGATATGCACGATATGACCACTGCGAAGCGATTGCTGCCCATCGTTGCCTGCGAGGGGTTCAACACCATAAATCAGGCAATGTGGAGACAACTGACGGGCGGAAAGTGCGGATCCCGCCAGCAGCCCCCCACCACCTACGCAGACGAACAAAGCATCCAATTCGCCTGTCTCTTCCAATAGCTCTTTCACCACTGTTCCTTGTCCGGCAATAACGTGCAGGTGATCGAAAGGGGGAATGAGCGTCAGGCCATGCTTTTTCGCCAAATCGTTACCGATCTGCTCACGATCTTCAGTGTACCGATTGTATTGCACCACGTTGCCACCGTAGCCCCGTGTTGCGGCGATCTTTATCGCGGGGGCATCGTGCGGCATGACAATCGTTGCGGGAATGCCGAGTAATTTGGCGGCCAGCGCAATCGCCTGCGCATGGTTACCGGAAGAGAAAGTGACCACGCCAGCCGCTTTTTGCGCGTCAGTGAATTGTAATAAGGCATTCATGGCGCCACGAAACTTAAATGCGCCTGTACGCTGGAAGTTTTCACACTTGAAGAAAACCTCTGCGCCGAACGCGTCATTGACCGTGCGTGATGTCATCACCGGCGTTTTATTGGCATAGCCAGCAATACGTTCCGCTGCGGCTACCACATCGTCGAAGGTAGGAAGGCGTAAGTCGTTCATATCTAAAAACTCGCTGTTAGTGATTATGAATACCGAGGCCGTTATCCTCGGTGCTGTCGAATGCCTGATAAACAAAATATATAAAATTAGATAAATTGTCTAATTTGATTTATTTTTAACTTATCGGCCACGTGAGAGGTGTCATGTGCTGCGGAAAAGGGCGGAATGAGTCCGTGCCACGGGTTAAGGCGCGGTACTAAATCGAATGTACTTACAGTACACTCAGCGCCAGAAAACGCGCTGGCGCAGGTATGGGTATGGGAGAGAAATATGGCGGCATCTGGAGAAGGTCTGCTGCTGACGCAGTTAGAGGCGATAGCGAAAGGGCTGAGTGAGACGTTCGCGCCATTCTGTGAAGTGGTCGTGCACGATCTGAAAAACCCAGAACACGCGATACTTTCCATTCACAATAACCTCTCTGGCAGAGAGGTGGGGGCACCTGCGACGGAGCTGGGCCTTGCCCGCATCGCCTCGCCTGACTTTCCTAATATTTTAGCGAACTACGCCAACCAGTTTGCCGATGGGCGTCCGGTAAAAAGCACCTCGGTCGGCATCAAAAATGCGGAAGGTGACTACGTCGCGGCACTGTGCCTAAACGTCGATATGACGCTGTTTCGCGGCATGCAGAATGCGCTGGCACAGTTCACCCAGCTTGCTTCTGACGCCGTAACCGAGCATCTGGAACCCAACGGCGCGGCGGCGATTAGACAACATATCGACAATTTCGCCGCCCGGCTTGCCACCACGCCACGGGCGCTAAAAGCACAGGACAGAAAAATCCTGCTTCAGGAGCTGAGAGACAGCGGTCTGCTGGAAGTCAAAAAATCGATGGAAACCATCGCACAACACCTCGGCGTATCACGGGCGTCGGTGTATTTGTATGCGAAGGATTAAGGGCGGTGTTTAATGTTAGATTGTTTTGATACGCCAAGTTACTGATATGATAGTGGTTTAAATAAAATGGTCGCAAACCGGCATGTATACGACCATCAGGCGTTATTTGGCGGGTTTATAAATTGGCCCAATTGCCTCAACTATAGGGTCTTTCTGGCGCTTAGTTCTTCTGGCAGAGGCTAATATGACAGAAAAAACCTCTTCTTTAGTGGCAGTAATACATTTAATTAATGCGTAATGATGCTATCCAGCGCGCGCAGGTGCTCTGGCTGCCATGACAGATTGACTTCGGTGCCGGCTTTCCAGTGTGGCTGGATTTCGCTGGCGGGAAGTTTCACCATAAACTGCGCCTGGCCAGCCACTTCCGTCATCATCCTGACGTGATCGCCCAGATAGATGAACTGCTGAATACGGGCTTTGACGTGCTGCATGCCGTCATCGATGTGAGCCGCGTTGACGTGAATACGTTCCGGACGGATGCAGAGCGTGATTTTTCGGCCCGGTGAACTGGGGCGAACTTTCAGCGCGCGTAGCGAGGTGCCATCGTCCAGCGTTGCCCGATAGAATGCGCCTTCTGCCTCGGCACGCGTGGCAAGCAGCGTATTGTTTTCGCCGATAAACTGCGCCACAAAGGCATTTTCCGGTTTTTCGTAGATATCGCTGGGGCTGTCCATCTGTTGAATCACACCGTCGTTGAACACGGCGACGCGGTTCGACATGGTCATGGCTTCGCTCTGGTCGTGAGTCACGTACACCACGGTTAGCTCCAGTGACTGATGCAGCTCTTTGATTTCCAACTGCATATGCTCGCGCAGCTGTTTATCCAGCGCGCCTAGCGGTTCGTCCATCAGTACCAATTTGGGTTCAAAGACCAGCGCCCGAGCCAACGCGACACGCTGCTGTTGGCCGCCAGACATTTGTGCAGGGTAGCGGTCGGCCAGACTGGTGAGCTTCACACGATCCAGTACCCGATCCACTTTCTCTTTGATATCGGCACGGTTCAGGCGACGGATGGACAACGGAAACGCCAGATTCTCTGCCACGGTCATGTGCGGAAACAGGGCGTAGTTCTGAAACACCATGCCGATGTCACGCTGATGTGGCGGGAGATGGTGCAACGGTGCATCGCGCAACAGGATTTCCCCCTGCGTCGGGGTTTCAAACCCAGCGAGCATCATCAAACTGGTGGTTTTTCCCGAGCCGGATGGCCCAAGCAGGGTCAGAAATTCACCTTCACGAATATCCAGATTCAGGTTTTTGACGATCAGGCGGTCGCCGTCATAGGTCTTCTGAACATTCCTGAAGCTGACATAATTTCTCATTTTTTCACTCTCCGGCAGTCACTGTTATTCATAAGAATGCATAAACCATGCCGGATGCTTCGCAAGCAGAAAATACCGTGCTGTGACAAGCTAAAATGCGTTAATTCATCACAATGGGTGCCCCGTCATGGGGCGTGTTGGTATCGAATGGCACCGTGGCGGTGCGAATGAGTGGGTATGAAAATGAGATGCGGTCAGGCCGTCGGATGAGACGTATTCCGCGCTTGAATACAGGCCACAATCACCGCGAACGCTTGTGTCATTTGCTCTTCTTCCACGCTGGCGTAACCCAGCAGTAAACCACGCTGCTGAGTGGGTTGCAGGTAGTAACTGGAAAGCGGTTTAACCATCACGCCACGGCGCAAGATCGCGGCGCTCAGCACAACATCGTCGATGTGGGAAGGCAGGCTGAGCAGCATATGTAGCCCAGCGTTGCTGTTATCCCCGACGTAATCCGCCCCCAGATGCTGCTCAATCAACGACGTCAAGAGTGCGCGGCGTCTGGCATACAGCAGGCGCATACGGCGGATATGTGCAGCGTAGTGGCCTTCGCGGATAAACTGTGCGAGCGTCGCCTGCGTGAGCCAGTGCCCGCCGCGGTAAAGCTCAGAATGGGCTGTCTTCAGCGACGTTGCCAGCAGCGGCGGCAGTACCATGTAGCTGACGCGCAGGCCGGGGTAGAGCGTTTTGCTGAATGTACCGATGTAGATCACCGGCGACTGCGTTTGTAGCCCTTGCAGCGCGGGGATCGGACTGCCGGAGAAGCGGAACTCGCTGTCGTAGTCATCTTCCACAACCCAGCAACCGTGCTCCTGCGCCAGTGCCAGCAGCCGTTGACGTCGTGTCAGACTCATCACCGCGCCCAGTGGATATTGATGTGACGGCGTCACGCAAATCAGGCGCGGGATGGCATCGGGCGCAAGCGTTTCCGGCGGTGCCAGCCCTTGTTCATCGACATCGACAGGGGCGACACGCAGGCCGTTAATCGTCAGGACATTGCGAATTCCCCAATAGCAGGGATCTTCAATCCATGCCAAATCACCGGGGTTGCACAGCATTTTAGCCAGCAGATCCATCGCCTGATGGGTGCCTTCAGTAATCAGAATCTGTTCCGGCGTGCACTCAACGGAGCGGGCGACGCGCAGGTAATCCACCAGGGCGAGTTGCAGCTCGGGGCAACCGCCAATCGGCGAATAGGAGAGCTGTTCGGGGCGAACACGCTTCGTCAGGCGCGTTTGAATGCGTCGCCATAGGTCGTGAGGAAAGCTGGCGATATCCGGAATACCCGGCATAAACGCCCCCCATTGTCGGGCGGAGGCACCGGCATAACCCAGCAGATGCATACCGCGACGCGAAAGCTCATGTTTAGGCTCACGCACGTCGCCCGCCTTGGTACTGTCCACGGGCTGCATATTGCCATCGGGCAACTGTTCCGTAACGAAGGTTCCGCTGCCTTTACGCGCGTCAATATAGCCTTCAGCCAGTAGCTGTTCATAAGCCGTCAGCACGGTATTGCGCGACAACGACAACTGTTGTGCCAGATCGCGCGACGACGGCAGGCGCTCGCCAGCGGCAATCGCGCCATCGAGAATCGCGAGCCGAATGCAGTCATATAAACGTTTGTTTAGCGCACCGTCGTGCTGGTCGGCTAAACGCTGAAGCAATAAGTCAGTCAGAAGTGAGCGCAAAAGTGGATCCTTCAAATATTCAAAACTGGCACTGGATTATAGAACCATCTCGGGTCTAAATGACATCATCATCTTGCAACTACACTAACCGTTACCGTTCGACTCATCCTCGTTCAACGACTAACCGATGTGTTTGGGATACCGGAGCAGACCATGAAGAATAGCGAACTGAATCAACGCCGTCTGGCCGCCACGCCGCGTGGCGTGGGCGTCATGTGTGATTTCTATGCCGAGCGTGCGGAAAACAGCACGCTGTGGGATGTGGAAGGTCGAGAATTTATCGATTTCGCCGCTGGGATTGCGGTGCTGAACACCGGCCACCGCCACCCGAAGATTGTCGCGGCAGTGCGCGAGCAGTTGGATCGCTTTACCCATACGGCCTACCAGATTGTGCCTTACGGCAGCTACGTTACGCTGGCCGAACGCATCAACGCGCTGGCACCGATTGAGGGCGTGGCAAAAACGACGTTCTTTACCACCGGCGCAGAAGCCGTGGAAAACGCGGTGAAAATCGCCCGCGCGTACACCAAACGCCCCGGCGTCATCGCCTTCAACGCGGCATTTCATGGTCGTACGCTGCTGACCATGACGCTAACGGGCAAAGTGGCACCGTATTCCACAGGATTCGGGCCGTTCCCCGGTTCCATTTTTCATGCGCTTTATCCGAGTGAGCAACACGGCATCACCGTTGAGCAGGCGCTGGAAAGCGTTGAACGCTTGATGCATACCGACATCGCCGCCGATCAGGTGGCTGCCATTCTGCTGGAGCCTGTGCAGGGTGAAGGTGGCTTCAACGTCGCGCCACCGGCCTTCATTAGCGGGCTGCGTAAGCTGTGTGATGAGCACGGTATCCTGCTGATTGCCGATGAAGTGCAGACAGGCTTTGCCCGTACCGGTAAGCTGTTTGCGATGGAGTATTACACAGAGAAAGCCGATCTGATTACGATGGCGAAGAGCCTGGGCGGCGGCTTCCCGATTTCCGGCGTTGTCGGCCGCGCTGATGTTATGGACGCACCTGCGCCGGGCGGGCTGGGCGGTACTTATGCGGGGAACCCGCTGTCGGTGGCCTCCGCGCTGGCGGTATTGGATGTGATTGAAGACGAGAAATTGTGCCAGCGGGCACAGCGTCTCGGTGCCGCGCTGGTGGAAACGCTGGAAAATATCAAAGTGCAGTGTCCGGCGCTGGTGGCAATTCGCGCGCAAGGGTCAATGGTGGCGGCAGAATTTAACGACCCGAACACGGGTAAGCCATCGGCAGAGCTAACACGTCAATTCCAGAAACACGCGTTGGAAGCGGGTCTACTGCTGCTAACCTGTGGTGTACATGGCAACGTGATCCGCTTCCTGTATCCGTTAACGGTGCCTGACGATCAGTTCAGCAAGGCCATGAGCATTCTGACGCGCGTATTAACACGATAGAAGAGAAGCTATGCAACTGAAAACGTTACTGAAACAACAAACCTTATTCCGTCAACACTGCCTGATTGACGGCGAGTGGCAAGACAGCCAAAACGGTGAACGTCTGGATGTGACCAATCCGGCGACGGGCGAGGTGCTGGGGTCGGTACCGCTCGTGACGGTGTCACAAACCGAGCAGGCGATTGCTGCGGCTGAACGGGCGCTGATTGAATGGCGTAAGAAGACAGGAAAAGAACGTGCCGCGCTGTTACAGGCGTGGGCGCGCCTGATTATGGACAATCAGGATGACCTGGCTGCGCTGTTGACGGCAGAGCAGGGAAAACCGCTGGCGGAAGCCAAGGGCGAAATCGCCTATGCGACCAGCTTCATTGACTGGTTTGCGGAAGAAGCCAAGCGTATTGAGGGCAGCGTGCTGCAATCGCCACAGGGGCAACAGCGTCTGCTGGTCATTAAACAGCCGATCGGCGTATGTGCGGCGATTACGCCGTGGAATTTCCCAGCGGCGATGATCACCCGTAAGGTCGGGCCTGCGCTGGCGGCAGGCTGCACCATGATCGTCAAGCCCGCCGAGCAGACGCCGTTTACCGCGCTGGCGATGGCGGAACTGGCGCAGCAGGCGGGGATTCCGCGCGGCGTGTTGCAGATCATCGTCGGCGATGCGCAGTCGGTTGGTAAGGTGCTGTGCGATAGTCCGGTGGTGCGCAAGCTGAGCTTCACTGGGTCGACGGAAGTAGGCCGCATTCTGATGGCGCAGAGCGCGCCAACAGTGAAAAAGCTGTCGCTGGAACTGGGCGGCAACGCGCCGTTTATCGTATTCGACGATGCCGATGTGGAGCAGGCGGTAAAGGGCATTCTGGCCTCCAAGTTCCGCAACAGTGGGCAAACCTGCGTTTGTGCCAACCGTATCTACGTGCAGGACGGTATTTATCCAACGCTGGTCGAACGGCTGGTTGAGGAAGTACGCAAATTGAAGGTTGGCGACGGTACGCAACCAGGCGTGACGCAAGGGCCGCTGATTGATGCTGATGCGGTCAGTAAGGTTGAACAACACATTGCCGATGCGCTATCTCACGGGGCAACGCTGCTGCTGGGCGGGAAACGCCATGAGCTGGGCGGCACGTTCTTCACGCCAACCATCGTCGGTGGGGTCACGCGCGAGATGCGTTTCGCCCGCGAAGAAACGTTCGGACCCGTCGCGCCGCTGTTCCGTTTTAGCGATGAAGCAGAAGCGATTGCGATGGCGAACGATACTGAATTTGGGCTAGCAGCCTATGTTTACACGCGTGATGCGGTGCGCCAGTGGACGGTACCGGAAGCGCTAGACTATGGCATGGTCGGCATTAATACCGGTCTGATCTCGAATGAAGTCGCACCGTTTGGCGGCGTGAAGCAGTCTGGGCTGGGACGTGAAGGTTCACGCTTTGGCATCGAAGACTATCTGGAAATGAAATACCTCTGCGTTGACCTTTCCCGGTAGCTCGTCTTGAAGAAACGCGTGTCGATAGTCAATATCGGCACGCGGATAGTAAACGCGCAATGCGTTTAGGTGGTGCAAGGCAGTCCTGATTTGCACCACAACATGGCAAAAAGGGTGAAATGGCATCAGGTATCGATAGCGGTTGTGTCTCCCTGATACTTCTCATCACTGTTCCCGCCGCCGCTGTAGCAAAACATCAATAAAATTTTTTAATTGGCACAATTTATGCTCATCTTTTTTTGCATGATTACGATGATACATGATGCATCAAAAGTGCAATGGGCAAAATTGTGAAACGCATTTGACCTTTACGTTGACTACCACTCCAGGAGCAAAAGAATGTCCAGACTTAATACTCTCTCCAAAGCAAAAGGACTGTTCAAGCGTCAGGCGCTGAAAAAAATTGCGGCTACGGCTTTTCTGGTGACGATGGCCTGTCAGGCACAGGCGGAATCCGTCACGGTGATCTCGTTCGGCGGTTTAAACAAAGATGCGCAGGATAAGGCATTTTACAAACCGTTCGCTGCGGCGGGCAAAGGTACGGTGGAAGCCGGTGAGTATAACGGCGAAATGGCGCGTATCCGGGCGATGGTGGAAACCGGACAGGTAGGTTGGGACGTGGTGGAAGTCGAAGGCCCTGAGCTGATGCGTGGCTGTAGTGAAGGGTTGTTTGAGCCACTGGACTGGTCAAAGCTCGGTGACCAATCCCAGTTTGTTAAAGGGGCGGTCACCGAATGTGGCGCGGGGATTTTCCTGTGGTCAACCGTTCTAACCTATAACGCTCAGAAGCTGAAGCAGGCACCGAAAAGCTGGGCCGATTTCTGGAATGTGAAAGCGTATCCCGGCAAACGTGCGTTACGTAAAAGCGCCAAATTTACGCTGGAAATCGCGCTGCTGGCCGATGGCGTGAAGCGTGAAGATCTCTACAAGGTACTGGCGACGCCGCAAGGGGTCGATCGCGCCTTTAAGAAACTGGATGAGATCAAATCCAACATTCAGTGGTGGGAATCTGGCGCACAGCCGCTGCAATGGCTGGTGTCGGGCGATGTGGTGATGACGTCTGCGTATAACGGTCGTGTTTCGGCGGCGCAGAAAGAAGGGCATGACTTCAAGATCGTCTGGGCCGACAGCATTTACGATCTGGATAGCTGGGCGATCGTCAAAGGCTCCAAGCACAAGGCGCTGGCGGAGCAGTTTATTGCGTTTGCCAACCAGCCGGAAAACCAAAAAATATTTGCCGAGAACATTCCTTATGGCCCGACACACGTCAAAACCACCAGCCTGCTAACGCCAGCCGTCGCTGCCAATCTGCCGACTGCGCCGGATAATTTGGCACAGGCATTGCAGGTAGATACTGAGTTTTGGATCGATCACGGTGAAGAGCTGGAGCAGCGTTTTAACGCCTGGGCCGCGCAGTAAAGCCGTAGTGGTTGACCGTACGTGATGATGGAGAAAGAGCCTATGTCCCAAAGCGATGTCGTCGCCGCTGTACCGTCTGGCGGAAACGAGGAAAATTCGACCTTGAAGCAGCAACTGTGGTTAGCGCAGAGAGCCTATAAGAAGCGTTCGCTGCTGCTGATTGCGCCGCTGTTTCTGTTTATCGTGGTGAGTTTTCTCTTCCCGATCACCTCGATTTTGGGGAAAAGCGTCTCCAATCCGGAATTGCGCGACAATATGCCACAGACCATTGCTGCTATGCGGCAATGGTCGGGCAACAATGTGCCGGATGAAGCGGTCTTTCGGGCGTTGGTCGGCGATCTGCGCGATGCCCGCAGCAGCGGCAAATTAAGCACGATCACCAAACGACTGGGGTATGAAGGGGCGGAATTCCGTACCTTGATTACCCGTACATTGCGTAAGCTGCCCGCTGAGGGCAGCAACGACATGCGCGACCAACTGATACGCGAGCAGCCGATGTGGGGAGAACTGGCGACCTGGCGAACGTTCGATCGCGCGGCGCGTCCTTTTACCAGCTATTACCTGCTGGCCGTGTTTGACCATAAAGTTGACGCCACCACGCAGCAGATTGTCCCGCAGCCTGCCGATCAGGCGCTGTATGTCGACGTGCTGCTGCGCACGTTGCTGATGGCGGGTGTGGTGACGCTATTATGTGTGGGGTTAGGGTATCCACTGGCCTATTGGCTGGCGAAACAGCCATCTAATCGGGCGAACCTGTTGCTGATTCTGGTGTTGCTGCCGTTCTGGACATCGCTGATCGTGCGCACCGCGAGCTGGATTGTACTGCTACAGTCGGGTGGGTTGATTAACCGTTCGCTGATGAACATCGGTGTTATCGATGAACCGCTGGTGCTGGTGTTCAACCGCATTGGCGTCTACATCTCGATGACCCACATCCTGCTGCCGTTCTTTATTCTGCCGCTGTACGCGGTGATGAAAGGCATTTCCCCGAATTACGTGCGGGCGGCCGTCTCACTGGGGGCGCATCCGTTTATCGCCTTCTGGCGGGTTTATGTGCCGCAAACGTACGCGGGTGTCACGGCAGGGGCGCTGCTGGTCTTCATGATGGCGATTGGCTACTACATTACGCCAGCGCTGCTGGGCGGGCCGAGTGACCAAATGCTGAGCTATTTTGTCGCGTTCTTCACCAATACCACGATGAATTGGGGAATGGCGGCCGCGCTGGGTACACAACTGCTGGTTATCGTGACGCTATTGTATGTGGTGTACATCCGCGTGACGCGCACCAATGCGGAAGCAGCGGCGCACTAAGCACGCTATCCGTAACCTTATACTGGGAGATAACCAATGAGACAGCAAGGTGAAGTGGTGATCCGTCTGTGGAACACGTTCTTTAATTTCTACGGGGCGGCGATGCTGTTGTTTTTGATTGTCCCTGTGCTGGTGATTGTTCCACTTTCGTTTAATGCCGGTTCGTTTCTGAGCTACCCGCTGACGGGATTTTCCCTGCGCTGGTATCGCGAGTTTTTCAACTCCAGCGAGTGGCTGGGGGCGTTAGGCAACAGTCTGCTGATTGCTCCACTGGCTACGCTGCTGGCGACGGTGCTTGGCGTGCTGGCCTCCGTTGGGCTGGTACGCGGTGAGTTTCGCGGTAAATCACTGGTGATGGCGGTATTGATTTCACCGATGATTGCGCCGGTGGTGATTGTCGCCGTAGGGATGTTTTTCTTCTTTGCCAAGCTATCGCTGTTGAACAGCTATTTGGGGCTGGTATTGGCACATGCCATGCTGGGCGTGCCGTTCGTGGTGATCACGGTCACGGCGGTATTGAAGAACTACGATCACAACCTGACGCGAGCCGCCGCGAGTCTAGGTGCTTCGCCGCTGCTGGCATTTCGCAAGGTGACGTTTCCGCTGATTGCTCCCGGCGTGTTCTCGGGGGCGCTTTTTGCCTTTGCGACGTCGTTTGATGAAGTGATCGTCACGCTATTCCTCGCCAGTCCGCGCCAGCGCACGCTGCCGCTACAGATGTTTGCTGGTATCCGTGAGAACCTCGACCCGACGATAGCCGCTGCCGCGACCATGATGGTGGGCGCTGCGCTCGTCCTGCTCATCGTGATGGAGATTTTACGTCGCCGTTCAGAACGGTTACGGAGTGGGAGTTAGGTGGGGAATCAAGTACTACATGTCATGTGAGGATGTTTCGTGCGCGTTGATATTGTATTTCTCCCTTTGCATGGGATAGCGCACGACCAAGGGCGGCTCAGTTGCCGTCGCCCTTGGAACCCTGGCTTTTTGGCGGTTCATGATGCCGCTACGCGGTGCCTTCAGAGATAACGTTTTCCTGACGGACCGCCAGTGACGCGTTCCCTACGCGGCACTGGCTTTCGCAGCATCCATGCTGCTCATCCTGAAAAACGTTTTCTCTTCAGCATCATTTTACGCCACGAGAAGAGACCGGTTTTTGCTGAAATTTTTCAGCTTTTTTTAAAACTCAATTTATGATGCATCAAACACCATTTTGATGCATCGCCTACAACATTATCGTGTACAACAGGCTCAGGAGATTCGGTATGACAGCACAAAAAACACTTTTGCTGACCGGTGCCAGTCGGGGCATCGGGCATGCCACCGTCAAGCATTTCCACGCGGCGGGGTGGCGGATCTTTACCGCATCGCGTCAGAACTGGGCGGAAGAGTGCCCGTGGGCGGAAAAGCTGCTCAATCACATTCATCTCGATTTGGAAGATATCGACAGCCTGCAACAGACACTGCCGCTGATTAAGGAAAAGCTGGGCGGACGGCTGGATGCGTTGGTCGACAACGCGGGGATTTCGCCAAAAGGCGCAGACGGGCAGCGTTTGGGCGTGCGTGACACGGATTATGCGACCTGGCTGCGGGTCTTTAACGTCAACCTGTTTTCCTGTGCGCTGTTGGCAAACGGCTTGTTTGACGAGCTAAAAGCATCACAGGGTTGCGTGATTAATGTGACCTCGATTGCCGGATCGCGGGTTCATCCTTTTGCTGGTGTGGCTTATGCCACGTCAAAAGCGGCGCTGTCCGCATTGACGCGAGAAATGGCCTTTGATTTTGGTCCGCACGGCGTCCGTGTGAATGCGATTGCACCGGGAGAAATCGAAACCTCGATTTTGTCCCCTGGGACGGGCGATATCATTGAACGACAGGTGCCGATGCAGCGCTTGGGCAAACCCGAAGAGGTCGCCAGCCTGATCTATTTCCTCTGCACGTCCGGAGCCTCTTATGTCAACGGTGCGGAAATCCATATCAACGGAGGACAACATGTCTGACGGACGACTCAGCGTACTTTTCCCTTCACATCCGCCTTCGGCGTCTAATCAGTCGGTATTTGCCGAGACGGTATCGCACGACGATGAACTGATGACGCAGGCCGTACCGCAGGTTTCCTGCCCGCAGGCACTGGCGATCGCGCAGCAGGAATATGGCTTGTCTGGGCAGATGACGCTGTTACAGGGCGAGCGCGATATGAATTTCTGCCTGACGGTCACGCCAGATGAGCGCTATATGCTCAAGGTGATCAACGCAGCGGAACCTGCCGACGTCAGCGATTTCCAGACTGCGTTGCTGCTGCACCTTGCGCAGCAGGCGCCTGAATTGCCTGTACCGCGAATCCAGCCGACAACAGCAGGTCGGGCGGAAACCCGCGTTGAGATTGATGGCGAGCAGCTGCGCGTCCGGTTAGTGAGCTATCTGGCAGGAACGCCGCAGCACCTGGCCGCGCCTTCAACGGCATTGATGCCGCAGTTGGGCGGCACGCTGGCGCAGTTAGACAACGCACTTCACGGCTTTACGCATCCGGCGGCGAACCGCTCTCTGCTGTGGGATATCAGCCGCGCAGAGCAGGTACGTCCTTACCTTGATTTCATTTCTGAGCGGCAGCAGCACCAGCATCTTCTGCGTATTTTTGACCGCTATGACAGCCGAGTCGCCCCTGCATTAGCGACCTTGCGTCGCCAGGTCATTCATAATGATTTAAATCCGCATAACGTGCTGGTAGCTGGGACGTCACCGATGCGGGTGACGGGCATTATCGATTTTGGCGACGCGGTATTGGCCCCGTTAATCTGCGAAGTGGCAACAGCGCTGGCGTATCAGGTGAGCGATGGGACGGATCTGCTGGAACAGGTTGTGCCTTTTATTGCTGCGTATCACCAGAACAGGCCGCTCGCGCCGGAGGAGATCGTGCTACTGCCGGATTTAATTGCGACCCGCATGGCGCTGACCTTAACCATTGCGCAGTGGCGGGCGTCACGCTATCCCGATAATCGGGAATATCTGTTGCGCAATGTGCCGCGCTGTTGGCACAGTTTGCAGCGCATCGCGACCTATTCCCATGCGCAGTTTGTGACTCGTTTACAGCAGGTTTGCCCGGAGGATGTACGATGAATCAGAGCGAAATCACGTCTGAAATGACCACGACAGAAGCACTGCTGGCGCGCCGTCAGCGGGTATTGGGCAGCGGTTACCGCCTGTTTTATGAAGAACCGCTGCATGTTGCGCGCGGCGAGGGCGTGTGGTTGGTCGATCATCAGGGGAAACGCTATCTGGATGTGTATAACAATGTGGCCTCGGTCGGACACTGTCACCCCGCAGTGGTGGAGGCGATAGCGCAACAAAGCGCTCAGCTCAACACCCACACACGGTATTTGCACTCAGCCATTGTCGATTTTGCGGAAGACTTGCTCAGCGAGTTCCCTGCTGAGTTGAACAACGTGATGCTGACCTGTACCGGCAGTGAGGCCAACGATCTGGCGTTGCGCATTGCCCGACACACCACGGGGGGGACGGGCGTATTGGTGACGCGCTGGGCGTACCACGGCGTCACCAGTTTGCTGGCGGAGCTGTCGCCGTCGCTGGGCGATGGCGTGGCGCGCGGTAACCATGTGAAACTGATTGATGCACCGGATACCTATCGTCAACCCGGCGCGTTTCTTACCAGTATTCGTAACGCGCTGGCACAGATGCAGCAGGAAGGCATTCGTCCCGCCGCGCTGCTGGTAGATACCATTTTCTCCAGCGATGGCGTGTTCTGCGCACCGGAAGGCGAAATGGCGCAGGCGGCGGCGCTCATTCGTCAGGCGGGTGGGGTGTTTATCGCGGATGAAGTGCAACCGGGTTTTGGCCGCACTGGGGAATCAATGTGGGGCTTTGCGCGTCACGGTATTGTCCCCGATCTGGTGAGTTTAGGGAAACCGATGGGCAACGGGCATCCCATTGCTGGACTGGTTGGGCGTTCCGCGCTGTTCGATGCATTCGGGCGAGATGTCCGCTATTTCAATACGTTCGGCGGCAATCCGGTGTCCTGTCAGGCGTCGCACGCGGTGCTGCGGGTGATTCGGGAAGAACAGTTACAGCAGAATGCCCTGCGCGTGGGTCATTACCTGCGGCAAGGGTTACAGCAGTTAGCGCAGGATTTCCCACTGATTGGCGATATTCGGGCTTACGGCCTGTTTATCGGTGTTGAACTGGTCAGCGACCGTGAAAGCAAAGCGCCAGCAAAGGAATCCGCATTGCAGGTGGTGAATGCCATGCGCCAGCGCGGTGTGCTGATCAGCACGACGGGGCCAGCGGCGAACGTGCTGAAAATTCGTCCGCCACTGGTGTTTCAGGAAGAACACGCCGATGTGTTTTTAACCACGCTGAGCGATGTGTTAAAGGTCACCGACACCCGCACATGGGAATAGTCAATCGAGCGGGTGACGTGAAAAGGCAAGGTGATTAGATACGGAACGCTGCAACGGCATGACTAAGTTCATCTGCCCGCTCGGACAGCGAACTGGCGGCCGCGGCAGCTTCGTTAACCAGCGCGGCATTTTGCTGCGTGACCGTTTCCATCTGTGAAATCGCGGTATTAATCTGCCCGATACCCAGACTTTGTTCATTGCTGGCGGTAGACATTTCGGTCACGATCGAGGCCACGTGTTTGATGTCTTCCACCACGCTTTGAATCGTGTTGCCTGCGTCGAGGACGGCATGGTGTCCATGATTTGCCTGTTCCACGGACGTCCCGATCAGTTCTTTGATCTCTTTCGCCGCGTTGGCGCTGCGCTGTGCCAGTGTGCGGACTTCGCCCGCGACGACCGCAAAGCCTCGGCCCTGTTCGCCCGCTCGGGCGGCTTCCACGGCGGCGTTCAGCGCGAGGATGTTGGTCTGGAAAGCGATGCCGTCGATCACGCCGATAATATTGGTGATTTTCTCTGCGGATGACACCATCTGTTGCATGGCATTGGTCACATCGACCATCATCTTGCCACCGTCAACGGCACGTTGTGAGGCAGTGGTTGCCAACTGGCTGGCGTGAGCGGCATGGGTGGCGTTCTGTTTAACAGAGGAGGTCATCTGCTCCATTGACGCCGCCGTTTCCTCCAGCGAACTGGCCTGCTGCTCGGTTCTGGAGGAGAGATCGATGTTGCCGCTGCTGATCTGGCTGGATGCGGTTGCAATAATGTCGGCGTTGCTGTGTACACGCTCAACGATATCCGTCAAATTCAGTACCATTTCCCGCAGCGCGGTTTGCAACTGTCCCATTTCATCGCGTGAGGTAATCTCGATACGATGCGTCAGATCGCCGCTTGCGACTTTTCTCGCTAAATCCACGGCATTTTTTATTGGTACGGCGATCGACATAATCAATCGCCAGCCGGATAAGGCAACGATGACGACCCCGAACAGTAGGGTAATGACAACGGAAATTAATATATTACTGAAACTACTTTGTGATTCAGAATACAGTTCCTGTCCCACATCCGATTGCAAGTTGATCAGTTGGTCAGTGACTTTTTGCAATGGTTCATATTCGTTTTTCAATGTATGATTGATAATATATTCCAGTGCGTCCTTGTCATTTTTTTCTATTGCACTAATTGCGGGAAGAATAACTTTATTATTGTACTGTTTATATAAGGTAATATATTGTTCTTCTAATTTTTGTTCATCGCCTGTTAAATAAGTTTTGCTATATAAATCCCATTGGGCATCATAAATTTTTCGTGCTTTTCCAATATGCTCCAGTCCGGTTTTGACGTTGTCCGGTTGGGAAAGATCAACACTGGCGATTTCAAACATCACGTTATTCATTTGTCTGCTTACATTGCCTAGATACTCCAAGGCGATCAGCCGATCTTGGTACAGTGTTTTCATCGACTGATTGGTATTGTTCATGCCAAACAGTCCGAGTAGAGAGACAATCAATAGCAATAAAGCCATTAACAACATAACCGAAACTAATTTAAGTTTAATGCTCATAAATACCTCTAATTACTCCCAAGTAAGGAGCGGTAATTCTATATCGACGTAATGAAGAGAAGGTTTATGTTGGGAATGATAAAAATTTAAAAATGGTATCAAGGTGATTCTAGCAGCATGTGATGATATTTGTGTAAATATAAGATAAAATTATATCCTGGGAAGGGGGGGGTTTATTAAGATATTACCCTGAGTGTAAACTTATCGTTACTATAGGATGATGGGGAATATAAGAGAATAAGTGTTAATAACAGCGCGTTAAGGTGTTTTTTTAAAAAACAACATGTGTTTTTTTTTAAAAAAAATGAAACAACGCAAGTGAAGATAATAATGATAATAAATTTCCGTAATTAAATATCATTCACCTGCGGCATTCCTCTTCCCCGCGTAAGAAAACGCGAGGAAGAGGGCTCCGTTAGCGGTGCTGTGCTGACTGCTCGGCCTCATGCTGGGTAAAGCACTGCCAGAAATTCTTCGTACCTTTATCGCCCAGTGCGCCGGAAAGTGGAAAGGACGAGGTTTGGTGATGCCGTGAATCTCGCGCGATAACTGGGGGCAACAGCGGCTTCTCTGGTTGCCTATATAGAAGAAAAAGACATAAAAGAGCTTCTAAAAAACAGAAGGGTGATTTGCTTTTTTTATCATTGACGCAAAGCTCATTTCTCTCTATTTTAAACAAACGATTATTTTTTAATATTTCATTGATTTATAAGTAGTTAATCTAATTATAACGAAAGTGACAGACATAAATAGCCCGGTTATTCCTCAGCGCAAAAAAGGCGATGGCGAGCCTATCCCTGTTAAAAATGGCAAGTGAAACCGTTTTGTGGGATAGGCTTAACGCCCGCTAATGAGAAATGATTTTACCCACAAACACAGGCTTCACTACATCAAACAGGCTTACCTTGTGTATGGCCACCCTTATATCTCTTAAAATAGTCAGTCAGCAGGAGTGAGTCAGGTAATGATTCGGTTAGAAAACGTGAGCGTTGATTTTCCCGCCGGCAAAGCAGCACAGTCCAGAGCGGTAAACAACGTCAACCTGACCATTCAACAGGGGGAAGTTTTTGGGATTGTCGGCACCAGCGGCGCGGGGAAAAGTACGTTGCTGCGGACGATCAATTTATTGCAGCGCCCGACCGAAGGACGCGTATTTCTGGGCGATACGCTGATTAGCGATGCGTCTGGCCGTGAACTGCGCCAGTATCGGCAGCGTATCGGGATGATATTCCAGCATTTTAATCTGATGCACACCCGTAATGTGTATGACAACGTGGCGTTTAGCCTGCGTGCCGCGGGTAAGAGCAAAGAAGAAATCGCCTCGCGCGTGCCGGAAATTCTGGCTCTGGTCGGGTTGCAGGACAAAGGAACATCTTACCCAGCGCAGCTGAGCGGCGGGCAGAAACAGCGTGTTGGCATTGCTCGCGCCATCGCCAACCATCCCGAAGTGCTGTTGTGTGATGAACCTACCTCGGCGCTGGATCTGGAAACGTCGGCTTCTATTCTGGCGCTATTGAAAAGCATCAATGTCCGGTTAGGTATCACGATCGTGCTTATTTCCCATGAGATGAGCGTGATTAAAAGTATTTGTCAGCGCATGGCGGTGATGACAGGCGGCAATATTGTGGAAGAGGGCGACGTCTTCACGATCTTTTCTTCGCCTCAGCATGCCTACACCAAACAGCTGGTTAGCCATACCAGTCCGGTCGAATTGCCAGAACGCTTTAAGCAGAATAATAAAGGTGTCTTGCTGAAAATACTCTTCGCCGATGACTCTGTCGAGCAGCCTATATTATCCGACGTTGCGCAGCAGTTTCAGGTATCGGTCAATATTCTGCACGGCAATATTGAATACATTAACGATCGCGCGCTGGGACATATTATCGCCCAGATTTCATACCGTGACGATCCTGCGGCAGATAATCTCGCAGCCGCTATTGCTTATATCCGACAGAATACTTTTGGGGTGGAGGTCATCAATGACTGAGTTATGGGGTGAATTAGTTTTCGCCTTCGGTGAAACCTTCACGATGGTGTGTATTTCAACGCTGTGTGCGGTGATATTCGGCCTGCCGTTAGGTATCGCGATTTATGTGACCGATCGTCATTTATTCTGGCAAAACCGTTTTATCTATTTGGTATCAACCATTCTGGTAAACATTATCCGCTCGATTCCGTTTGTGATCCTGTTGGTGCTGCTGTTGCCATTAACACAGCTGCTGCTGGGGAACACAATTGGGCCGGTTGCGGCGGCGGTGCCGATGTCCGTCGCGGCGATTGCCTTTTATGCGCGTCTGGTGGATTCCGCGCTGCGTGAAGTCGATCCGGGCATTGTGGAAGCGGCGGAAGCCTTTGGTGCTAGCCCGACGCGTATCATTGCGACCGTGCTGCTACCGGAAGCGTTGGCTGGATTATTACGCGGCCTGACGATCACGCTGGTCAGCCTGATTGGTTACTCTGCGATGGCGGGGATTGTCGGCGGCGGCGGTGTGGGCGATTTGGCGATCCGCTTCGGCTATTACCGTTATGAAACCGAAGTGATGGTGGTGACCGTGATTGCGCTGGTGGTGCTGGTGCAGATTGTGCAAACGCTGGGTGATTTGCTATCGCGGCGGGCAAATAAGCGCGAACGCCGCTAAGCCACGACAGAATAGGGTATTCAGGGCAGCAGAGAGATGTCATGAAAATAGACAAAATTGTATTAAGAAAAATGAAGATGGCGCTGAAAACGCCATTTACGACCAGCTTTGCGACGCAAACGGAGAAACACTTCTCCATTGCGGAAGTTCACGCTGGCGGGCAAATTGGTTACGGTGATTGCTCGGCTATTTCTTTGCCGTTTTATAACGAAGAAACCAACGTCACCGCTTGGCATATTATGCGTGACTTCCTGATCCCGATGATTAAGCAGGCCGGAGATATTGAACATCCTTCGCAGGTTCGAGATATTTTTGCGCCAGTAAAACGCAATAACTGCGCCAAAGCAGCCATCGAAGGCGGTATTTGGGATGCTTACGCAAAAATAAAAGGCGTACCGCTGCATCAACTGCTGGGCGGCGTACGAGATAACGTCGAAGCGGGTGTCAGCATCGGTATTCAGGAAACGCCGGATAAATTAGTCAGCGTGGTCAATAATTTCCTGAACGAAGGCTACAAGCGCATCAAAATAAAGATCAAACCAGGAAAAGACTACGACTATATTGCGGCGCTGCGTCAGACGTTTGGTGATATCACGCTGATGGTGGATGCCAATTCCGCCTACACCTTGGATGACATCGCTTTCTTTAAGCGCATTGATAAATTCAATCTGCTGATGATTGAGCAGCCGCTGGCGCACGACGATATTATCGATCACCGTAAACTTCAGGCCGCAGTGAATACACCGATCTGTCTGGACGAAAGCATTGCGTCGGTTGAAGACGCGCGTAAAGCGATCGAACTGGGCAGTGCCAAAATCATCAATATTAAAGTCGCGCGTGTCGGCGGCATTACCGAAACCAAGCTGATTCATGACTACTGTCAGGCGCACAATATTCCGGTGTGGTGCGGCGGTATGCTGGATACGGCGGTCGGTAAAGCGCACAACATTGCGGTGTCAACGCTGCCGAACTTTATCTACGCGCACGATATTCCGCCGTCTTCCCGCTACTGGCATGAAGACTTCATGCTGCCATTTGTCGAACTGGACAAAGATAGCTGTGTGGCGGTGCCAAATAAGCCGGGAATCGGCTTCGAAATTAATCCTGAGCTGTATGACAAATATTGCTACGGGCAGGAAACCTTTTTGTTTTAACTGATTTTTGAGTAAGCCTTTTTTAGTAACCTTTTTTTAGTAAAACATGTGAGCAGTAAAACGTTATCCAACACCAGGGAATAACGTTATAAAAATAGAATAGGGCGCTACGACGCCCATAACCGTTATACGACATGGCAGCAGAGAGCGTGGGATAGAAGAGTAAAGCGTCCGCGCCAGGGATGGCGCGGCTCGAGCGTACAGGGATGTATTTACAGCGTCTTTACGATCTACCCACGCTCTCTGCCCGCCTTACTTCGTCATCAATATCATGGCACCTATTACGCCCCAAATAATGGTAAAGACTGACTCAATCAGACAGACAGGAACGCAACGATGCGATTGAAAAAACTCATTCCACTCATGCTGGCGCTGGGTATCTCTCAGGTTTATGCGGCAGATGCAGGCAAAGAAATCACCATCGGTGTCTCGCCGGGGCCGTATGGCGATATGGTCACGAAAGCGATCAAACCAGAAATGGTGAAAAAAGGCTACGATGTGAAAGTGCGCGAATTCAGCGACTACATCCAGCCGAACCTGGCTTTGTCGAACAACAGTATCGACGCCAACCTGTTTCAAAACCGCCGCTATCTTGACCGTTTCAGCGCGGATAAAGGGCTGAAACTGGCGGAAGTGATCACCGTGCCGACGGCCAGCATGGGTTTTTACTCCAACAAAGTGCGCTCGCTGAATGAGCTGAAAGCGGGCGACATCGTCACGCTGCCAAACGATCCCTCTAATCTGGCACGTTCGCTGGATTTTCTACAAAAATACGGTCTGATCAAGATCAATCCAGAGATTACGCCGACCAAAGCCTCGCTGCGCGATATCACCGAAAACCCGAAAGGGCTGGTCTTTAAGCCGTTGGAAGCCGCACAACTGCCACGTGCGCTGGGTGGTGTAACAGGGTCGTTGATTAATGCCAATTTCGCGATGGCCGCTGGTCTGAATCTGTCTGATGCCATTCAACTGGATGTGCTGCCGGAAGACCTGAAAAACATGATCGTTGTACGTGCGGAAGATGCTGATAAACCGTTTGCTCAGGATCTGAAAGCCGCCGTTCAATCCCCGGAATTCGCCGCGTTCTTTGAAGACAAAAACTCCATGTTCCACGCGTTCCAGAAACCGGAGTGGATGAGGAAAGGCGCGCCATCCGAGTAAACGACTCCCGAACCGGTTGACGCTATCACCCGATATTACTATGGTAGTTATTACCATAGTAATATCGGGCATTTTTTATGGGAAAAACATGGGACAAAAAAGGATTTTTGTTGAGCGTCACTACGATAAATCTCGTAGAAAATCAGGCATAACCGATCAACAGTTACGTGATATTGCGGCAGACATTATTGATCATCCAGATAAAGGAGGCCTCGGTGGTGGTGTTTATAAAAAGCGCGTGGCTACCCGTTTGGGTAAACGCGGTGGTGCCCGGACAATAGTGGCTTATCATCGAGAAGGTAAGGTGTTTTTCTTTGAAGGATGGGAGAAAAACACGGTATCAACGCGTGGGAAAGAAATTCCCGATGATGTATTGGCGGCTTTTAAAATTGCGTCAACGGTGTTTAAAAATAAATCTGATGCCGATCTCGAAACAGACCTTAAAAACAAAGAGCTTGTTGAGGTGATAAATGGTTGATAAGCGCTTATTAAATATACAGAGTATGATTCAGCGTCAACATGCCGCAGGTACGGCCAGTGACGTTGATCTTGACGCTATCAATCGCTTGGTAGCTGAAAGTCAAAAAACGGAATCACGCGCCAGCATGGACGCGAGCAGAGTGCGAGCCATCCGTGAGCGTGAAAAAATTAGTCAAAGCCAACTAGCTGGCATCATTAATATGTCGGCAAACAGCGTTCAGAAATGGGAACGTGGAGTAAGCGCACCAACGGGTGCGGCGTTACGAATACTGGAGGTCATCGAGAGAAAAGGCTTAAGTGCTATTCTTTGATGATGCAGTTAAGAAAAATAAATGGTTGTTTCATTGCGTTTAGTGGCCGTTTAATACGGCCACTTTTGTGTGTATAGCAATGAACTCAGGTTCTAAACATCACCTCTGATTCGCATATTCTCGGTGTTCTTCTAATAGCGTATCTCCTTGTTCCCCCAGTTCCCAGAACAGGCCGGTCATGATCGCTAATCCTTCGCGGGCGACGGATTTCAGCAGGTGTTCGTTAACCGCGTGCTGACCGCATGCCGGGTAGGAGTGCGGGATCCACAGCGTCGGCAAGCCGAGGATGTCGGCGAAAACATCATTAGGCAGCGAGCCACCCAGATTCGGTAGTAGCGCGGGTTGCTTGCCGCTGATGTGCTGCATCAGTGCCAGCGTCCAGTTCACCAGCGGATCTTCCGGGTTAAAGCGCGTCGCCGGAGAAGTGTTAAGTATCTCAATCTCTACCTGCGTGAAGCCGTGCTGGTCGAGGTGCTGGCGCACATGTTGCGCCAGAAGCGACCAGTCGGTACCGACGACAAAGCGTAACTGACAAATCGCCGTGGCGTCGGCGGGAATCGCGTTCACTGGCTTGTGCGGATTGCCGGTAATGAACGACAACACTTCCAGCGTGTTCCAACCGAATAACCGCTCGGCAGGCGTGAGTCCCTCTGCGCCCCAGTTCACGTCAATCGCCGGGTCGTCCTCACCACCAGCGGGATCGATAGTGCTGAGGATTTCGCGTAGCGCGGGCGTTAACGGCGGTGGCAGCAGGGCATCGATCTTCATCCGTCCTTGTCCGTCGACCAGACTGGCGACAGCGTTCGCCAACTGTGTCCCCGGATTGCTCAATAGCCCACCCCAGTTGCCAGAATGGTAGGCCTGCTCGCGTGCCTTAATGCGTAAGCGGAAATTGACGCAGCCGCGAGAGCCAAGGAACAGCGTCGGGCGCTCTGCGCTGAGGCGCGGCCCGTCGGAGGCGATAAAGATATCGGCTGCCAGCGCCTGCTTGTGCTGTTGGCACAGCTCGGCAAGCCCCAGTGAACCAATTTCTTCGCCCATCTCGAACAGCAGTTTGCAGTTGAAGCCCAGACGCTGCCCACGCGCCTGATATACCTGTTCCAGCGCCATCAGATTAATACTGTGCTGGCCTTTGTTATCCGCGCTGCCGCGCCCGTACCAGTGGTCGCCTTCCTCCACCAATTCCCACGGTTTTAGCCCATCACGCCAGTTTTCTTCATCACCGAAAACCACATCCCCGTGGCCGTAAGACAGCACGGTAGGCAGGCTGGGGTCTTCAATACGTTCGGCCAACAGAAAAGGAGGATGGCGGTCGTCTGACGAGGTGATGAACGTGACGCTGAACCCCATGGCCTGCAACGCGGGTTGGATCTCATCAGCCAGATAGCGGTTCAGTGCACGCTGGTTACCGGCTTTCTGGCTCTCGCTGGCGTGGGCAATACGCCGGGCCAACGTCTGTTTAAATTCTCCGCGATCGAAACGTTCACAGGCGATACGAATAAGGTCTGCGCTGGTCATGCCTTTCCTTGCTGGATAATGTGCCGAAGTTACCGATATTTAAAGAAAAAATGAGTTTTGCAACAATAATAAAAATTGCAATCAAGCTTTGCTTTTAATATAAACCTTCACATCCCCGCTCTGTCTGAAAGGAACGCCGCCGTGCACAGCACCGAGATTCGTTATTTTCTGGTGGTCGCCACCACCGGTTCGCTTAGCGCCGCCAGTCAGCACCTGTTTGTCGCCGTTTCTGCGATCAGCCGTCAAATCCAGCGGCTGGAGGAACGCATCGGCGTACCACTGTTCGAGCGTCACGCGCGTGGCATGGTGTTAAAC
Source organism: Pectobacterium sp. CFBP8739 (assembly GCF_013449375.1). Classification (GTDB taxonomy): domain Bacteria; phylum Pseudomonadota; class Gammaproteobacteria; order Enterobacterales; family Enterobacteriaceae; genus Pectobacterium. The sequence goes on from NZ_JACDRR010000005.1 coordinate 94,303, forward strand.
GATGCCGGCCGCATTCTGGAAAACCATGTGCGCAAGAGCATGATGGACATGGATGCCGCCGTGGCGGAGATTCAGGGGCTGAAAGCCAGCCGTCGGGCGCTGCTGCGCATCGGCTGCACGGAAGGGATGGCGTTTGATCTGCTGCCGACGCTGTTTGCGCGTTTCCGTCAGCATGACCCGGATACCACCTTTGCACTAAAAGTGGACTCGGCGATGCAGGTGTCCCAGATGATCCGTAATGGCGAAGTGGATATCGCACTCCAGTTTGCGCTGGCACCTGAACAGGGGGTAAATGTCGAGCTGACGCTGCCTGCACCGCTGATGCTGCTGATGTCTGACGATCATCCGCTGGCGCAGCAGTCTATTCAACTGGCTGATCTGCATCCTTTCCCGCTGGCGCTGCCGGAACCTTCGACCACGCTGCGCCAGCTGTTTGACCTCTCATGCCGCATGAACGGTACTTTTCTGGAGCCGACGCTGTGCTGCAACAACTTCACCACGCTTTATTACTATGCGATGAGCACGCCGGGGGCGGTCACCGCCTGTAGTTTCTATTCCGTGATGTACAAGTGCTTACAGCAGCCGATGCGCCTGAAACCGCTGAACATCAGGCAGCTTGACCAGCGTTCGCTTCAGATTCAAACGTTGGCAGGGAAAGCCCATGCGCCCCAGCAACAGGCTTTTCTGGATTTCATGATGGCGGAGCTGCGTCAGGGGGAAGCGTATTATCTGAACCAGGTGGCGACGGATGCGACTCATTGACGTCGCGCTGATTTTACGTCTTTTTCACCCTTATTCTATCTCAATAATGTCGCGTTTTTGCTCGTCTTCGATCTGGCGCAGGACGCGATACACCTGCGCTACGGCCTGAAGCGTTTCGCGTGGAATGTAGTGGCCCTCCGGCGTGGTGCGATACAGCGTGCGGGTCAGCCAAATGAAGCGGATCACCGGGATGTCGGCTTTTTTCGCCTGCGCAATAAGTTCCTGCGCCGCACTATCTTCCCCCTTAAACAAAATGCACGGTAGCGGCGTTTTGCCGGGACGATAGTAAAGCCCCACCGCATAGTGCGTCGGGTTAACCAGCAGCATATCGGCGTCTTCGACTTTTGCTTTGGGGCGCGGCGCGGCAGGTTCGTTCATCAATTCGTGCGCCAGCGATTTGCGGTGGCCTTTCATGTGCGGATCGCCTTCGGAATCCTTGTGCTCGTTGCGTAAATCCTCATGGCTCATACGCTGCTGCTTGAGAAAGAAATATTTTTGCAGGCCAAAATCCAGTGCGGACAGCACCAGCAGTGCCGTTAGCGTGGTACGGGCAATGCGCGTCAATAGCGCTTTCACCCCTTGCCAGAAACCGTGTAGATCGCTATAGGCCAATTCGACCAGCGCTTCCAGCTCCGGCACCACCACTTTATAAAAGACTGTGCCAATCACCACGGCTTTCAGGATATTGGTCAGCATTTCCACCAGCTTACGCATCGAAAACATCTGCTTAAACTGGTTAATCGGGTTCAGCCGATTGAGATCGAGCTTCAGCGCTTCGGGGGCAAACAGCGGACCATACTGGAGCCAGCCGCCGACCACGCGCAGCAGCACGGCAATGGCGGCGGCTAACAGGCAGAGCGTGCCCGCCAGCACGGCGGCATCGTGGAACACTTCTTTCGCCACCTGTGCAAACGGGGCATCCAGCCGTTGCAGCGGTAGTTGCACCAGCGTTTGCAATTTCCCCATCGTGCTGTCCGCCAGCGCCAGTACGCACTCCAGCAGGCCGACGCAGATCAGCAGTTTGGGTACATCCTGACTTTGCCCGACTTCCCCTTTACGGCGCGCGTCTTCCAGCTTTTTCTCTGTGGGCTTTTCCGTTTTTTCGCTCATCGGTTCCGCCTGATTAGCTGTTTGATGCCGTAAAAAGCAGCGGGAGCAGGTGCTTGAGATCCGGTAGCCCCTGAAGTTTGTGGTCGCCTAAATATTGCAGCACGGGCAGATAGATGATGAAAAATGCCATTCCCACCAGACATTTGGCCGGAATAGAGAGCACAAACACCTGAAGCTGTGGGCTGTACAGGCTGAGTAGCGCAATGCTGAATTCCAACAGCAGTAGCAGCGCGACCAGCGGCCCCGCGTACACCACCAGATGAGTGAAGGTGTCGGCCAGCAGGTTGAGATACACCTCAAAGCCTTGTTCGCCCGGCGCGGGCAGCCACGACAGCACCGGCCAGATTTGGTAGCTGTCCCAAATTAGCTGCGTCAGCCCTTTCAGGCCGATACCGATAATCAACAACAGAATCAGCGTCTGTTTCAGCAGGTGACCAAGCGGCGTGGCGTCCGAACCCAGCGCGGGGTTGAGCTGGCCGCCCATGAGTGCGCCGCGCTGGTTATCGAACAGGGCACCAACGGATTCAAACAGCCAGAATGGCATCGCCAGAATCAGCGCGATAAGTAGCCCGACGATCAGCTCTTTCAGCAACAGGCCCGGCAGCATCGGCCAGGACAGCGGCGTCAGCAAAAGTTGCTGCTGTACGATGGGGGCAGGTAGCAGCGTCAGGGAAATCACCACGGCGTTGCGCATCATGCCTTTCAGCACGTTGAGTGAAAAAACCGGCACCAGAATAAAGCAGGGATACAGCCGGGCGATGCCGAGCGTAATAGCAATAATAAAGTCGTAAACGTGCTGAATGGTGGCGATCATGCGGATTTATACCCCGGTCTGCGCAATCATGTTGAACGCGGTAATGGCCAACTGCATCAGTTCTACGCCAATCCAGCGCCCGCAAATCGCCAGCGTCAGCCCGACGGAAATCAGTTTGACGGCGAAAGGCAGCGTCTGATCCTGCAACTGCATCACCGCCTGTAGCAGTGAAATCAGCACACCGACGATCACCGCAACCAGCAGCGGCGGCGCGGAGAGCAGGACGACCATCACCATGGCCTGACGGAAAAGCGTGATTATTTCCATCGCGGCCTCACAGGTAGCTGTAGAACAGGCCGTCCAGCAGCCGCGTCCAGCCGTTGACCAGCACGAACAGCAGCAGCTTTAACGGCAGCGAGAGCGTCATCGGCGCGACCATTTGCATCCCCAGCGCCAGCAGCACGTTCGAGACGATGAGATCGATGACGATAAACGGGATGTAAATCAGGAAGCCGATTTTGAACCCAGCCTGTAGCTCCGACAGCACGAACGCCGGAATCACCAGCAGCAGATTTTGCGTATTCACCTTTTCGGATAGCGACGCTGGCCACATTTGCAGGCTGTTTTCATGCAGATGGGTGAGGATATCCGGGTCAACATTGCGTGACATAAAGGTTTGCAGCGGTTCCAGTCCGTAGGTCACGCTGGCCTGAAGCGACGTGATGTCGGTCATATCCAGCGGCTTTTCCTGCACGCGTTTGGTGATGTCCTGAAACACTGGCGCCATGACAAACAGCGTTGCCGCGAGCGCGATGCCATACAGCGCCATATTGGGCGGCACCTGCTGTACCCCGATGGCGTTGCGGGTAATCAGCAGCACAATCGCAATCTTCAGAAAGCAGGTACAGACAATCATCATCAGCGGAATCAGGGAGAGGGCGCCCAAAAAGAGCGCAAACATCAACGGGTCGAACGCGCCGGAGGTCATGGAGCCAACTCCGGTGCGGCGGCGTGCTCTTCATCTGCTATCGAGACATGCTGCGGGGGGGCGGAAAAACGCTCGGTAATCTGTAACCCCAGTCTTCCTTCCACATCGACCAGATCGCCGCTCGCCAGAGCGGTATCGCCGTGATACAGCCAGGCTTGCCCCGGCACCACGTCGCGCAGCGTTAACACACTACCGCTGGCAAGCTGCTGCAATTCCGTTAGTGTCATCGTCAGGCTCCCGCAACGAAGGTGTAAGGTGACGGGCAGCGGCGGTAAATTACCCGTGACGGTGTCACTTGTTGATGTGAATTCAAATGCCGATGCATCGGAATGCGGATCGGCTAGCATCGTGTCAGTGGTGGACGAAGGCATTGAGACAGTCTCCATGTCGGTGACGGTAAAGGTGTAGGGGGCGACTTCCGTGAGCTGTAGCGTGCCGCGCAGGCGCAGCGTGCCGACTGACAGCGTTCCCTCGCCGGAGGGGGTAAACCACGGGCGGTTGGGGAGAATAAGATCGCCCGTACGTAAACGACGTAACGCGGATAGCGGCAGCACGGCATCAGCCAGCGTAAGAGGAACTTCGATCGCCATTCCTGCGGGCAGTTCACGGCGCTGGCGGTGCCAGCCAGCGCGGGAAAACAGCGCCAGCCAGACGGCGTCAGCGGCCTGCATCCGGCTACGCACGCTAATACCCTTCCAGCTCACGCTGAGCCAGGCGCAGAGTGCAACGCTGCTGCCATGTTGATCTCCTGCATCACGTGCTTTCGTAGAACGATCCAGCGGGTTAATTTCCCCGACAAGCGCCCGCAGTACGGGATTGAGTGACTGGTTGTAGAGCGTCCAATACCACTCCTGAGCCGCATCATCGTCTTCGGTGGCGGGCAGTAGCGGGCAATCCGACAGCAGGCTGAGCACTGGGAACGGATCGGTCAGTGAGATATCACCGATGTCGCTACGCCAGTCGCTGGCCTGTGCGGTGGACGAGGCTTCCGCCAGACTGCTTTCCGTGGCCAGTTGAAGGTGCAAGCGGCCGACCTGTCCCCCACGGGTAAACGGCAGCGCGAGTCCGGTGGCCAATGTCGATCGAATACGCGCGTGTTGCGCGCGCAGGGTCGGCAGCGTTAGCCGCTTGATGTGCTGTAGATTCGGTTTCATCGCTCATACTCTCTGGCGTCAAAACGCAGGTTGATCGGGCAGTCCAACGCACTGGAGAGCGAATGACGGCAGGCTTCACGCCGATCTTTTAACTGATGGTAGCTTTCCCGGCTGAAACGCAGAGAAATATCCCAGCCGCGCGGCACCAGCGTGGCTAAACGCGCATCGATATCGCCCAGTTGCGGCAGTTGCAGGCTAAAAGCAAACGGCGGGGCGCAGATGTTGTCCATCGCTTCAATCAGCTCACATTGCAGTGGCTGCCACTGTGACGGTGTCACATATTGTGGGCTGTCTGGCGCTTCACTCTGCGGCGGCGGTGGGCCGTTGATGGGATGGCTTGGTGACAAAGCAATAGGCGCATCCTGATAAAACGCCTCTTCAAAGCCGTCTGAAAACGTGAAGGCCTCCCAGAAATCGCTATGTTGCGGATCGGGCTGTGGGTCGTGTTGCGAGCCGTCTGCGCGAGAGGATTTGCCGTGTAGCACGGCCTGCGCGTTCTGCGTCGCCGTAGATTCGGATGACGCAATCTGTCGGTTATTCATACGTGCTCCTGAGGTAACGTAAGCAGATAGTCCAGTTTCTCCACCGCTTTCTGGCATTGACGAGTGGCGTCTCGGGCGTGATCAACCTGACGTTGCTGGTCGTGGTGTTGCAGCTGTGTGGCCTGCGCCTGCTGCGTTTCTGTCGCGATCGCGCTGAGTAAGCGTTGTTCGGCGGCCAGGCGTTTTTTCAGGTTTTCCAGCGTGTGGCGTTGTCCCTGCGTTTCTGTGGCAAACTGGTCGCGCTGTGCCTGGCTGGCCTGCCGCAGCAGCTCGACCTGCTGTTCATGATGTTGTTGCTGCTGCGCAATTCGCTTTAATTGCTGTTCTTCCTGCCGTTGTTGACGCTCGCTGCGGCTTAAACGTTGGCGGCGTATCGGCATCAGCAGGTTCAGCACGGTCTGTAACTCGGCATCACGTTCGGTGTTATGGGGCATAGCGGCTGACTCCGGCGAGCTGTTGTTGAATCACGCCATACGGCATCGGTTCACGCATCGACTGACGCAGAAACTGGGTGATTTCTGCATGGGCATTGACGGCTGAATCCGTTAGCACGTCATGACCGGGCTGATATTCGCCGAGGCGAATCAGCATCTCGACCTGCTTGTAGGCTGCCATTAGACGTCGCACACCGCCGGCGTGGCGGGTGTGCTCGGTATCCACGACGTTACTCATGGTGCGGCTTAGGCTGGCCAGCACGTCGATAGCTGGATAGTGCCCCTGTTCCGCCAGCCGTCGGGCGAGCACAATGTGCCCGTCAATCAGCGAACGTACCTCGTCGGCAACGGGGTCGTTCATGGAATCCTGCTCGATCAGAACGGAATAGAGCGCGGTGATGGCGCCGTCTTCCGTTTGTCCGGCGCGTTCAACCAGACGCGGCAGCAACGTATAGACCGACGGTGGCAGCCCGCCACGCCCCTGTGGTTCGCCGAGCGCCAGACCGATTTCGCGCTGGGCGCGGGCGAAACGCGTCAGGGAATCAATAATCAGCAGCACCTGACGACCTTCGGCTCGGTAAGCCTCGGCGATGGCGGTGGCGGTGAATGCCGCGCGGGCGCGTTCCATGCTGCTGCGATCGGAGGTCGAGCACACCAGCACGGTGCGGCTGCGCAGTTCGTCGTCCAGTTCGTGATCGAGAAACTCACGCAGTTCGCGGCCACGTTCGCCAATCAGCCCGAAAACGATGGCGTCGCACGGCGTATTACGCGCCAGCTCGGCCAGCAGCGTGGTTTTACCGCAGCCCGCACCGGCAAAAATGCCGACGCGTTGCCCCTGACCGATGGTAAGCAGGCCATCGACGGCGCGTAATCCGGTGGGGAGCGGTTGGCTGATACGCGGTCGGGACGTCGGTGGTGGAGCGTCGCCCAGCACCGGCTGTGTGCGGCCTGTGGCATGACCGGGTTCGACAAACGCGCTCTCGCCGCCGTCTTCCAGCGCCCGGCCAAACCCGTCCAGTACGCTGCCCAGCAAACGTTTCGACACCTGAATGCAGTGCGGCTGATACAGCGGCGTCACGGCGGCACCCTGTGCGATGCCGTCCAGCGCTCCGAGCGCAGAGAGAAAGGTATTGTCCGGGCTAAACCCCACGACTTCAGCCATCATCTGGCTATCGTCCTGACGGGCTACCCAGCACAGATCGCCAATGCGTGCCTGCGGCAGGCTGCACTCCAGTAGGATGCCGCTGACGGCCATGACGCGGCCTTTTTTCTCCACGGGCGCATAGGCTGCCAGATGCTGGTGCTGCTGTGCGACCCACTGGTCGAGCAGGGGAAAAGAAGAAGGTTGAGTCTGCATTACCAGTTCACCGTTATCTGTTGTTTGCCGCTGAATTCAATCTGGTGCTCATCAATTTTCACCAGACGCAGGTTGTCGATTTCATCGCCGATGAAAAAACGCTGGCCGTCCGCCGTGACGACGTTGGCGCGGGATCCGCTGGTGACCTGAACGATCTGAAACGGCAGTTGCTCCGTTTTCAGCTGCGTCCGGTTATCCACGGACAGCGCGGTTCTATAACGTTGGTGGAGTTGGGCGAGCATCCGTTCCAGCTTTTTTTGATCGTCCGGCGTTAATTGTCCGGTGAGCGTGAGGCGATCCTGATACGCCGCCACTTTCACGGCCGCGCTCAGTTCCCGCTCCTGCAACATGATGCGCAGCGTGCTTTCCAGCTGTGGCAGCGTACTGAGCGGTTTACGGGTATCCTGCGGCGGTGGAGCGGCAGGCATCGCGACGCTCTCCTGTAGCTGCCAACTGCCCACCATCACCAGCAGCAACGCGCCAAGCAGCAGATAGCTGGCTTTAGCCCACAGCGGCAGGCGTGTCGCAGATGCTGGTGTAGGAAGCGGCGCAGCGGTATGAACCGGTGTGTCGTCGATAGACATATCCGCTGGGGTAACGTGCTCTTCCGCCGTCGGAGAGGCTTCGTTGTCGTCAGGCCAAGGCGTATCGGCCGCCACAATGCAGAGCCAAATCTGCCCCAGCGCAAACGGTGTACCGAGCGGCAGAACGTCAATCTGTTCGACGGTATGGCCTTCCGCATTACATACGGTGCCATCCTGTGCGTTGAGCGCCCAGCCGTCAGCGGTCTTCTCCAACTGGCTGTGATACGGCGCTATGCCGGGATCGTAAAGCACGAGATCGGCATCATCGGCGGCACCGAGACGCCAGGCGTTGCCACAGAGCGGCAGCGCCGCACCGCGATGTAAACCAGTCAACACGCGTAATTCAAACATGGTGTATTCCTATGCGCTAAAGGGGTCAGGGGAGTCGTAAAGATCAAGGCGTCCGATGACGTTGATCGACAGCGTGGATTCCAGTTCGGTGAAGGACAGCACCGGAACGTGGTGAAATTCGTCCTGTAGCAAGGTACGCAGTGGGCTGCGCAGATCCTGCGCCACCAGTACCAGACTGCGCTGCGAGGAGAACGGCGGAAATGCCTGCCGTAGCTGATTGAGCAGCGTGGAGGCGTAGTCCTGCGTCAAGGCGAAGAAGGTTTCATTCTGCGTCTGGCGCAGCGCGTCGCGCAGTAGCTCCTCACTTTCCGGCGTCAGCAGCCAGACGGCCAGACTGTTTTCGTCGCTGTACTGGTGGCAGATTTGCGATTTGAGCGCCAGACGCACGTAGTCGGTCAGCGCCAGCGTATCCCGTTCGTGCTGGCCGACTTCAATCAACGCCTCGGCGATAGGGCGCACGGAACGAAGCGGCACGCGTTCGGAAGCCAGCCGTTGCAGCACGCTGGCGAAACGCGAAAGCGGCATGATGCGCTGAAGCTCCTGCGCCAATTCCGGCTGCTCACTTTCCAGCCAGGCCAGAATGGATTTGGTTTCCTGCAAGCCAATAAATTGCGAACCGGTACGATGAATGGCCTGTTCCATACGCGCGAGGATCAGTTCATCCGCCGTCCAGCGTGGCACATCGTCCGGCTGCTGTGCGGCGTGTGCCAGCGGCAACCAGAGCCAGTGGCTTTCATCCCGTAATGTGTGTCCCGGTGTGGCCAGTGTGTCATCAGCCTGTGCGATGGCACCGCTGGCAATGGCCAACCGATCGGTGACAAAGGTGGCTTTTACGTAGGGAATTTCGTAGACGCAAAACTGAAATTCATCTTCCGCTAACCGATCGTTGAATTCGATATCAAAGGACGGCAGGGTAAAGCCAAAACGATAAACCAGCCTGTTACGCAGGCGACGGATATTTTGTACCAGCGCCGTCGCGGTCGGTTGCCCCTGCCAAACCGGATGAAACAGCAGCAAATAGGCGCGCGTAGGGTTGAAACGCCGCAGATCCTGATAGCCGTTCTGTTCGGCAGGCATGTTGTCCGCTTCCGACTGGCTGGCATCCCACTGCCCCTGCTGCTTGATGCGCCAGAGCTGAAACAGGCCGCTGCCAAGTGATGCCAGACTGATGGCGATAAACACCAGCGTTGGCATCCCCGGCAGCAGCGCAAAGCCAAACATGCCGATGGAGGAGATGATCCACGCTTTGGGCTGGCTGGTGAGCTGTTCGGCAATTTCGCGGCCAATATTGGCATCCACTTTTTGGCCATCGGCCGAGACGCGAGTGATGATCATTCCGGCGGTCAACGAGATCAGCAGGGCGGGGATCTGAGCGATCAGTCCGTCGCCGATGGTCAATACCGAATAAACGTGCATGGCCTCGGAAGCCGCCATGCTGTGCTGCAACACCCCGATGGCAAAACCGCCGATCATGTTGATAAACACGATCACCAGCGACGCAATGGCATCGCCTTTGACGAACTTCATCGCCCCGTCCATCGCCCCGAACAGTTGACTCTCTTTAGCCAGATTCTCGCGCCGCTGCCGAGCCTGATGGGCTTCGATCAATCCCGCACGCAGATCGCTGTCGATTGACATCTGTTTACCGGGCATCGCATCCAGCGTGAAGCGTGCCGCTACCTCGGCCACGCGCTCGGAGCCTTTGGTGATCACCAGAAAATTCACCACTGTCAGAATCAGGAAGATCACCAAGCCGACGGCCAGATTCCCGCCCACCACATAGTTACCGAAGGCTTCCACGATATGGCCGCCATCCTGTTGAAGCAGGATTTGGCGCGTGGTGGAAATGGAAATGGCCAGTCGGAACATGGTGGTCAGCAGCAGCACCGCCGGAAACGTCGAGAAGGCCAGCGGCTTGGGCAGATACATTGCCAGCACGATCAGCAGGGAAGAGGCGCAAATATTGAGCGCGATGAGCACATCGATCAGGCCGGTAGGCAGCGGGATGATCATCATGAAGACGATGGACATCACGATGACGGCACCAACGACCTCCGAGCGCTGCATCGCGCTCAGCGCAATGCGGTTCAGCCAGATAATCAACAGATTCATGGCTGCCCCTTATCCGAGTCGCGTGCATCCTGTTTATGCGACGATGAGGGGGCGCGCTGCGTCAGGTCATCATGTTGAGCGCTTTTAGCCTGCTGTTTCTCATATTGGGCGATATCGCCAATCATGCCGCGTATCAACTGGAGCGCCGTTTGCCGGTTTTTACTGTCCCGCCACAGCGGATGCGGTAGGTCGCTAACGAGCGGCAGCAGAGCGCTGAAAAACATCGCCTGATGCTGTACCTGAGTACCTGCGACCTCTCGCCCAAGATTATGCAGGTCGCGGGCATAAGCGCCGTTAGCGCTCAGGCCAATCAGACGACGGGTCAGCTCCACGGCACCGAGCGTAAAGGCAGGGACTTTACTCGCCAGCCGCGTGAGGAGCGTCTGGCTGGATGACAGCGTATGGCTCAGGTGGCGAGAATCATTGAGGTTGCTCAGCATCTTGCTGAGCACGGCTTTCGAAATTGAGGGCGTCAGCGAGGCGATATCCGCCGCCAACGCCCGCTGCAACGTGCGCAGCCCAATGGAAAACGTCGCGGAATCAAAGCGTTCCAGCAGGGAATCCAACAGAGCGCTAGCCGACTGCTGATGCACAATTTTTTGGTAGTACAGCTCACGCATCGCCTGTTTTTGTTCAGGCTGAGTGCTGAACAGCGCAATGGCCGTTGCGGTATTCAAACCCGCTCGCACTTCTGGCCCTTTCTCCTGATGCAACTGCTGTAGCGCATGCTCTACCGCTGTCGCCAGTTCTGGCTGCTGGGCGGATTGCTGCTGAATATGGCGCAGCAGGATATCGCCGCGCGCCGGATCGTTGCCTGCGGCTTCCAGAACGGCGTCAAGCGACGGTGAGCCTTTCTGCATCAGCAGATCGCGCATACGGCTCAGTTGCTGGTCGAGCGTACTCTGCGACGGATTTTCCAGCATGCGGAACAGTTCCGTCAGTTTTTCAATGCGTTCGACACTGGCGGAGGTACGCGCCTCCGGCTGCTGGGCGATGTGGCGTCGGTTCAGCGATTTGCTGCGTCGCTCGGCCTGCTCGCCAAACGCCATGGCCACTTCTTCCATCGAGGTCGATAACGGCGAACCGGGAGACGCGTGGTGCGAACTGGTCTGTTGCACTGCCGCTTGCGGCGCGGGATCGTCATCCACGACGACAGGACGCGGTAGGGCGTTACTGGAGGGAAGGACGGTCGGCATTTTTATCATGGTGTCATCCTGAATAAGTCGGCTACGTGTCGTGGTGTGAACGTGCAGCGAGATACATGTATTGCTGTGTGGAATCTGAAAAGAATGGGTTCCCCCACGTGAAGTCATCGGAGCAGGCCGAATTTGATGGCGGATTGGGTGAAATGCCGTTACTTATTGCAATTACGGATTGCAATAACTTGCAATTTCGAGCTGTGGGCGTTGGCAAAAAATGGCACGATAAAAGACAAGTTAAAAAATAACTGATTATAAATCAGAGTGATAAAAACAATTCCGGGCTGGCACAGGGCTTGCTCTTCCGTTTTTGCCAATAGGGCACAACAACGGAGAGTCAGCAAATGGAAATGTCTACCCTGAAACACATCGAACCGACCCCTTCGCTTTACCCAGCGCTTGCTGTCGATTGGGAACAGGTGTTTCGCCAACACGGAAAGAAATTGCATAACTTCATCCGCAAACGCGTTAGCAACCATGACGACGTTGAGGATTTACAGCAAATGACCTATCTGGAAGTGCTCAAACATCAGGATAAGTTTGCGGGAGCATCGCGGCCGGAGACATGGGTGTTCGGCATTGCCCTCAATCTGGTGCGCAACTATTTCAAGCAGGCACGACAGCGCGCGCTGGAAATGGGGGATGAGATGCTGGAACACATCGCAATAGATCTCGATCCCGGTGCTATCACCGAAAGTCAGCGGGCACTGAAACGTGCAATGGATGCCATCGTCTCACTGCCTGAAGATACCCGTCAGATGCTAATGCAGTTGCTGGATACCGATGCCAGCTATCAGGATCTCGCGTTGCAGTTGGAGATCCCCATCGGTACGGTGCGGTCACGGCTGTCTCGTGCCCGAGGTGCGATCCGTCAGGCTGTTGAGTCCTGACGGCGTTTCACGGGACGAAAGGATGTGTCTGCACCCACCGTTTTTCACTGACTGATGTGGTAACCGCCTTGTCCAAGGTGGCGGTTGCCGTTCAGTGAGTGGGTCACACGTCGTGATATCAGGTCGCATTGATGCCATTGCAGGGTTTCCTGTCCATCTTCTGGAATGTTGAGACGCCGTATTGCGCTACCTGCACGGCGGGTGGCTGCACATGTGTCTTAATTCACAATAAGGAGATGGCAATGATGTTCACCCAACCTTTTCGTTCCGATGAGAAAACCAAGGCTCCCGAGTTGGAGCTGGTGGATTTTGCATTTGGCCGCATTAAGGACGCGATTTATATCGTCAATGAAGATCAGCGTTTTTGTTACGTCAATGAAGCGGCTAGTCAGACGCTGGGCTACAGCATTACGGAATTCATGCATCTGAGCGTTGCCGATATCGACCCGTTCTGGAGCGCCGAACATCGGTCACCGGACTGGTTACAGGCGTATGAGTCGGGCGTGGGTACCACGTTTGAAACCCGACACCTCACCCGCTACGGCATGACTATTCCGGTAGAAGTTAATCTCACACATTTCCAACACAGAGGACGTAGCTACAGCATGTGTGTCGTCAGAGATATCAGGGAACGTAAACATATTGAACAGCTAGCCTATGCGCGAGAGCAGGAATTTCGTGCGCTGGTTGAGAATACGCCGGATTTGATTATCCGCTTCGATCCCAACTTGAATTGCCTGTATGCCAATCCCGCCAGTTTGAAACATCTGGATTTCACCGTAGAGCAACTTCGCGGCCGTATGATTACGGAGTTAATGCCCGGTGTAGGGTGTGCAATCCGTATGGAACAGCTGGTGCAACAGGTGGTCGATACCCGCAGCAGCGCGGAAGGCGAGGTCATGGAGTCGCGGGGGAGAGGCGATCAACGTCATCAGAGTATTCATCACATTCGCTGCGTGCCGGAATTTGATCAGCATGGCGCACTGGTGTCGATTCTGACCGTCGGACGGGACATTACCGCGATTCGGTATGCGGAGAAAAAACTGGCTGATTCGCATATGCAACTGCGCTTGCTGGCGCGCCAGCGTGAGATTTCACGTGAGGAAGAACGTAAGCATATCGCGCAGGAAATTCACGATGAACTGGGGCAGCATTTGACCACGATCCGCATGAGCCTGTCGCTGATGCGCATGTGTTTTGCCAAAGAGAATCCTGATATGCAGACGCATTTGCAAAAGCTGATGCAATTAGCCGACCAGACGATTCAGGTGGTGCGTAACGTATCGACCCAGCTTCGTCCCAATGTATTGAATATGGGGCTGACGCCCGCGCTGGAATGGTTGTGTGATGAATTTAACCGGCACTACAGCGCAACCTGCTTGTTGCGCACGCTGGGGGAGCCGCTGGCGCTCAATGACGAAAGCACCACGGCGGCTTTCCGCGTCGCGCAGGAGTCATTGACTAACGTGGCACGCTACGCCGCGGCCACACAGGTGATCATCACGCTGGATAACCAGCAGGACTGCGTGGTGCTGTGCATTAAGGACAACGGTAAAGGATTCAATTCCCAGGCAAAAAGTAAAAATGCTTTCGGGCTCATGAGCATGAAGGAACGGGGGCGCATGTTGGGAGGTGAAGTCATTATTGATAGCGCGCCGGGGAAAGGCACGTTGGTGCAGCTAACGTTTCCTAAAAATGGCTATATCCGTTAATGACGGAACAAGAACAACAAAAAGGAAGAAATGAGCGATGAGCAAACCAATACGTTTAATGATCGCAGACGATCACGTCATCATGCGTGAAGGGCTCAAGCAGATCTTCGCGCTGGATGCGTCGCTGAGCGTCGTTGCCGAAGCGGGAAACGGCGCGCAGGTGTTGGCGCAGCTGCGCAGCGTGAAGCCCGATTTGCTGCTGCTGGATATGTCGATGCCCGGTATCAGCGGTGAAGCGTTGATTTCACGCGTGGTGGCGCAATATCCGCGTCTGCCGATTCTTGTACTCAGCATGTACAGTGAGGCGCAAATTGCGCAGCATGCGCTGAAGAGCGGCGCCAGAGGTTACATCACCAAAGACAAAGATCCAGAAGCCCTGCTGGCGGCGATTCGACGTGTGGCACAGGGGGCTCGTTATATCGATCACACGATTGCCGAGCAGTTGGTGTTTGCCAACTACACGGAGGGTGGCAGAGCCGAGCACGATGTACTCACGGCCAGAGAGCACCAGATCATGATTATGTTTGCGCAGGGGATGGGCATTAATGCCATCGCCAATGCGCTGGCCATCAGCAATAAAACGGTTAGCACTCATAAGGCACGTCTGATGGAAAAAATGCAGTTCAGCACCAATGTGGAAATTGTGAAGTATGTCGTCAGTAAGAAGCTGATTCCCTAGCAGCGGGAACCTGCTGCGAAAAGGAGAAAAGATAAAAGGGATTCAACAGTCGGTGAATCCCTTTGCTGATGCTTACATTTTCCTAACGATATCTTTTCGTTTTCCTGCGTGTTATGTGAACAATTAGTTGGTTGTTTTTACTTGCTTTGATTGTTTTTTGTAGGCATTTCCCTACAAATTCCTCTGGAATTCCTACCTGATGTTCAGCGATGCCTGATGGTTTCATTATTCAATGACGGTAATGCTTGTCATCGTTCCACTGGGGAGACATCGGTGTGCGTTATGCGGAGAAACGTCACGGATGATCGGTGGGCCTCACGTTATGGAAGGCAGTCAGTTAGCCCGTTTGGGCTCCAGGAGTAGTCAATGAATAATCATTACCGTCAGGACAGACAGCACGATTCATCACCTGAGCATTTATCATTCGATCATTCACCCGTAGAGCAGGCGTCATCAGCAGATCGTCGGTCATCATTCGACTATTCCCTACCGCCGCCGCCTACGGCTGATGATATTCACTCATCGCTGTCACCCATCATCAATGTTATTGCTCCGCTTAATGTCGACATTGTGCTGGAAGGTGAAACCGGCACGGGCAAAGACACGCTGGCGAATCGCATTCATCGACTGTCAAAATGTAGCGGCCCTCTGGTGGCGGTGAACTGCGCCGCCGTGCCGGAAAATTTGGCCGAAAGCGAACTGTTCGGCGTGGTCTCCGGTGCTTATACCGGTGCGAACCGCTCCCGCGCCGGGTATCTGGAAAGCGCGGATAAGGGAATTCTGTTTTTGGATGAGATCGACAGTATGCCCATGACGCTGCAAGCTAAGATGCTTCGCGTGCTGGAAAGCCGTGGCGTAAAGCGGCTGGGGAGCACTCAGTTCACGCCCGTTGATATGCGTGTGATTGTGGCGACGCAAACGCCGCTGCTGCAACTGGTGGAAAAAGGGCTGTTTCGTCGCGACCTTTATTTCCGTCTTGATACGGTAAAAATTCAATTGCCGACGTTGCGCTCCCGCAGTGATCTCATTCTGCCGCTGTTTCAGCGTTTTAGTCAGGAAGCGGCAGCACGCCTGAAAATGACGCTGCTACCGATGACGGCAGACATTTACGAGCAACTCCTCACCCACAGTTGGCCGGGTAATATCCGCGAGCTGAAAGCGGCGGCGGATCGCTGGGCGCTGGGGTTGTCGCCTTTGGCAGAAGTTCAGCCGCTGTTGCACCCGCGTCCTTTGCAACTGAAAGATCGGTTAAAGCGGATCGAAAAATTTCTGATTCAGGATGCACTACGCCGGCACGACCACTGCATTGACGATGTGATTGTGGAATTGGGGATCCCCAAGCGGACGCTTTATCACCGCCTGAAAGTGCTGAACGTCACGGCACGAGAGAGGTGTGCTGGGGGCGGGGAAGCCTGTCAGGCATGAGGGCAGGCTCTCCGTCGTTTACGGAGCGGGGTATGGTAACCAATGATGGCAGGCCGACTTTTGCCAGTTGGCCTGCGTTCAGGTTACACCGTCTCTATCGGCATTTTTTCTATCGGCGGACACGGGTAGTGATGGATATTAGGGAGATCGTGCAACGCCACCGCCTTACTGAAATACCATCCTTGCATAATCGCCGATGGGTATTGTTGCAGGATGTAGGCCGCTTGCTCACGCGTTTCTACCCCTTCGATGATCACTGGGACGTCGAGCTTTTTGATAAGGGTAAATAACAAATCCGCCATGGCGGCATGAACCGAGTCTGTGCCGATGGCGTCGACAAAAGTCTTGTCGATCTTGATCATATCGAACGGTAAATGGCTCAGATAGTCGAGGTTGGAATAGCCCGTACCGAAATCATCAAGCGCGATCTTATAGCCGGAACGTCGTAGTGCCTCAAGGCCATCTGCCAGCGTCTTATGAGATGTACTCGACCGCTCGGTGAGTTCCAGCATAATGCGCGTTCTGTCTATCCCCAGTTCGTCACACATTTGCTGGAGGAAGCGGTGATAATCGGGCGACACAATGTCGGAAACAGACAGATTAATGCTGAGAAGAAAAGGGGTTTCCTGCGTGAGGTACGGCTGCATATCACGCAGTGCCTGACGCGTAATGATGCGGGTTAGCTCATCTGAATAGCCCATTTCTTCCGCAATATTGATGAAATATTCCGGCGACACGCTGTCGCCGCGTTCATTTTTCCAGCGAGCTAAGGCTTCTACGCCAATAATGGCCCGCTGGGGCAGACTGATTAACGGCTGATAATGTACCTGAAGGCGCTGATTCTTGATCGCGCGTTTTAGCTGCGATGGTAAAGCATGGTACCGATCGTCATAGAGCTGGTAGGACAGGGTAAAACTGGCACCGATGAGTGCCCCGAGAGAAAACAGGGCGGCGATGATATACCAGGGGCGATACAAGATACCTGCCGAATCCAACTGCGCCAATACGCAGATATTCCGGTCTGGCGCACAAAAAAATGTCTGACGTTTTCCTATGGTCAGCCACGCGTTATGCGGCTGTGGTGTCTGTTTAAATGCGGAGAGGTCGATATGGCCAAAAGTCTGATAGACATGACCCAGATTACGCGTGAGTAGCACCGCGCTGTATTCGGCTGGAGGATGAATGAAGCGGCGAAATGCAGCGGCAGCAGTGATCGTGACCACGCCGTGGAGGCTGGCCATATCGGCGGTAATACGTGGATCCACCACGTCTTTCATGGCGGTCCATAGCTGCACGCCCTCTGGCGTCGTCAGGTTCGGCGGCAGCAGATAAATCGGTGGGTTAAGAATGCCCCAGCCCGCAGAACAGATGAGGTAGTTGTCTTTGATACGCCCGATATCACGCAGATAAACGGAGTAAAAGGAGATCAGGCGTAATTCTTTCAGGTCGGCGCTGGAGCACGGCGCGTTGTTCAGCGTCAGCACCCGGTTGATGGTTTCCCTGCCTTCATTCGCGACGGCGATGCCCTGATCGAGCACCTCCTGGCTATATTGCTGCAACTGCGTTTGTTCCAGTCGGGCTAAAATGCCTTGCCCAATAAACAGCGCCAGCACCGCGCTGGCAAACGAAATCAAAACAAGTCTGAACCACAATCCGGTATGGGTAGTTAAGTTGGGCATAGCGACCATTTGGCTGCGTGACGGGAATAGTGCGGCATAGGTTCAGATATCGCATCCTTGCCAGTGACACAGCGTAAAACGCTCCTGCAAATCAAAAACAACATACGGCCTTTCGGTCAGGTAATAACGATTTTTATTATTTTAAAAGAAAACCTATGATAACTAACGGCCGGAAACATAGGTAAAACTAGGCTAGTTCTTCCTCTTGAATGACCGTTGCTGAAAGAATTTCCTTTCTGTTGGAACTCTCTGACCCGCTCTCCCACTTAATGAATGAACAAGATGACTGTATGTACAGCATGACAGTTCACCACCGTAAATATTCATTATATTTGGAGATATATCATGGCTTTAGGACTTTCTCAGGTTGCATCTCAGGCGGCTTCTCAGACTTTGGATACCGCGATGGCCGGTTCTCTGACGCGTGCAGCTGGCGCTCAGGCACAGAAAATTGCGCTGGATACGGAAAACTCCATTCTGGATGGTCAGATGGATTCTGCGTCCAAATCACTGAACTCCGGGCAGAAAGCGGCGAAAGCTATCCAGTTTTGATTGTGAGTGAACGAGCCGGAGCCTTGCTCCGGCTTTATTTTATCCGTCCGCGATGGAATCCACACCATGAAAGTTAATCATGCCACTACGCTGTCTCTGTCGGGAGATGCTCCGCTGGCGAACAACGGCACGTCTTTTTCCTTCTCCGCCAATAATCAGGATGTTTCCTGGTTTAGCGCGGCGCTGTCGTCAGCACCGGTGACGGCAGAAAACGGCAACAGCCAGTGGCTGGGCGCGCTGGCGGAAAAATCTCAGGGACTGAACGGCGTTTTTAAATCCGCCGAACGCGATGTGAGCCAGTCGATGCGCTCGAATAATCCCAAAGATGTACTGGATGCGACCCGAACGCTGTCATCGTTCTATCTGGAAAGTCTGCTGAGCGCCAAACTGGTGGCGAAAAGTGTGCAAAGTCTGGAAAAACTCACCAACTTACAGTAGCGGCCTATGAAAATCGATAAGCGAGTGTTTCTTCTGCTGATCGGGCTATTGGCTGGCTGCGGCGAGCCGATTGAGCTGAATCGCGGGCTGTCGGAGAACGATGCCAACGAAGCGATTTCGATGCTCGGTCGCTATCAGATCGGTGCGGAGAAACGGGTAGACAAAACCGGCGTCACGCTGGTGATCGATGCAAAAAACATGGAACGTGCCGTCAATATCCTTAATGCGGCGGGTTTACCGAAGCAGTCGCGTACCAATCTGGGCGAGGTTTTTCAGAAAAGCGGCGTGATCTCGACGCCGTTGGAAGAACGCGCCCGCTATATCTATGCCTTATCGCAGGAAGTGGAAGCAACGCTGGCGCAGATTGACGGCGTGTTGGTCGCGCGGGTGCATGTAGTGCTACCTGAGCGTATCGCTCCCGGCGAGCCGGTTCAACCCGCCTCGGCGGCGGTGTTTATCAAATACCGCGCCGAACTGGAACCTGACGGGATGGAACCACGCATTCGCCGCATGGTGGCCAGCAGCATCCCCGGCCTGTCCGGTAAAGATGATAAAGAGCTGGCTATCGTCTTTGTTCCGGCCGAGCCGTATCAGGATACGATCCCCGTTGTCACGCTGGGGCCATTTACGCTCACACTGGATGAGATGCGGCGCTGGCAGTGGAGTGCCGGATTGTTCGGTCTGCTACTGGCCGGGCTAGTAGGCTGGCGCGTTGGCACGCCTTACCTGCGGCAATGGCAGCAGAAAAAAGCGGGGGCATCGTCGTCACAATGACAACACAAGCACAAGGCTCAGGACGCGAATCAGGTGACGCCGCCGCGCTGACATGGCTGAACTGGTGGACAACGGATTGTCTACTACAAGCCGATCCCAGTTGGTGGCGCGGGAAGGTGAGGTTGCCTGAGTCGCCGCAGCGGCACGATTGGCTGTACGTGAATGCGGCGCAGCTTCATCGCCATTTTTCTTTGCCGCAGCGGCTGCCACCGGACCCGTTTTCTTCACTGATGCACGTTTCACTGATGCAGATCGGGGCGTTGGATACGGCGCAGCGGGAAACGGTATTGCGCCTGATGGCGCGGGTTTGTCAGCCGACACGTCACGTAGAGCGTGATGATGCGGAGGGTATCTGGTGCGAGCGCTTGGCAAAGGCGCTGCGGCCGGGTTTATGGTTACCGGCTTCGATCACTTTTTCGACGTCATCGCCGTCGATGCCACTGATCGTTGGCTATCAGGATGCGTTGCTGCTGCTGCGTACCCGCTATGGTGACGCGTGCTGGCCGCATCTGCGGCTGCTTTTTCCACGTGATGGGTACCGCGACGGCGAAAATTGTGACCCTGTTCCGACGGTGTCCGTGCCCGCAGCCAGACTTAATGCGCTGTGCGATGCGCTGATCTGGAAAGCGTCTGTACCCGCCTAGATTTCTCATACCGATCGCTTTTTACCCCCCCCCCCTCCATTTCACTTAGCAAGGAAGAACGCAGCATGTTGATGACGAAGACGTTTGTGACATTACCCGGTGCCAGCCGTGATGAGACGGTGATTATTCCGGCCGAGCAGGTCGCGGCGCATCGGCATAGCCGAACGCTCTGGGATGAGGCCAATGCGCAGGCTGAGACGATCGTGGCACAGGCGCACGAACGCGCCAAAACGCTCTGCATGCAGGCGGTAGAAGAGGCGGAGGCGGCCTTCTGGCAGCAGGCCAATACGTTACTTCAGGGCATTCGGCAAGACAGAACGCATCTGGAGAAGATCGTGATTACGCAAGCGGGGCAATTGTTGCGCGAGGCATTGGCGCAGTTGCTGGATAAAACGCCAGCACCGTCGCGCCATCATGCTTTGCTGCGGCAGTTACTCAAGCAACAGCAGGGGGAAAACCGAGGAACGCTTTACTGCCATCCGACTCAGCTTGCCGATGTGCAGAACTGGCTGGAGGCGCACGCGCATCTGGAATGGCGTCTTGCCAGCGATGAGGCGCTGGAGAGCGATGCAATGAAGTTGATAACGGCGCATGGCGTGATGTCGCTGAGCTGGCGGCAGGCGGTAAAACAGCTCATGCCACTGGAATATCCTGCCGCGATGTAACACGGCGGCTGACAAAATTGCAACTGACAAGGGGAACTGCACGCCGAGGTTAGCCACTCACTATCAGGTCAATAACCCACTAGGTTAACGACCAAAACGTCAGGTCAACGACCAAACCTGTGTTGTGAGAAAATTACCTTATGAGGAGAGCGTGCGATGTCCCTTAACCCAATCCAGCGTCGTCTTGACGCGCATCTGGTCGATTCACAGAAACAACTGGATGATATTGCGCTGAATGTTGCCGAAGGTGGCGCCAGTCAGGCGGATAGCTACGCCTTTTTTGAAGCCAGCATGGACTATTCCAATGCCAGTTGGGCGGTCGGGCAGTTGCTGAGCGTGAAGCACGGTCTGGCAAAGGCCATCATCAATGACTTCAACTGAGTTGGCCGCGATGCTGGAGCATTGGCTAAACGGCGGGACGCCGACGCTGAAGCTGGAGATTGACGGCGGCGCGGTGGCGATGGTGCGGCAGTCATCGGGTGTAGCGTGTCGTGCGGCCATTCCGCTGCGTGTGTTGCCAGATGAGCCGATGCTGGCGCGCGCATTGCAACTGGCCGATGCCGCTCACGCTCAGTTTCAGGATGACACCGCCGTCCTGTCGCTCTCACCGCAGGACGAACAGTTCTGGCTATGGATGCGACCCGATGCTGACGATGTCATGCAACTCTGCCGCAGCTTGGAAACCTTACTGAATCAACGGGATGTCTGGCTGAGTCTGCTCACGCCGCGGGTGAAAACGTCCGTTTCCGCTCCACTGAATCTGAACACGCTAGCTTTTTTGCAAGGAGAACGACATGCGTAAGGGACTGAAGTGTCATCGATCGTATCGCATTTTGCTGGTGGCCTATCGCTGGTTTTGCTGGGCGGTGGTGCTGATCGGGATTATCCCGGTGAATGGGATGATTTCACTGGCACACGCGGCCACCCCCGCCGACTGGAATAAGGGGGCGTATGCGTATTCTGCCGAACAAACGCCGCTGTCTGCGATTCTGACGGATTTTGCCAACAGCCACGGTGTGGATTTGGTGTTGGGCAATATCGCTGACAATGAGGTGACGGCGAAAATTCGGGCGGAAACCCCCGCGCTGTTTCTCGACAGACTGGCGTTGGAGCACCGCTTTCAGTGGTTTGTCTATAACAACGCCCTGTATGTCAGCCCGCAGGATGAGCAAGCATCGGTGCGTCTGGAGATTTCCCCCGATGCCGCGCCCGATATCAAACAGGCGCTCAGCGGTATCGGGCTGCTCGATGCACGTTTCGGCTGGGGGGAATTGCCTGAAGAAGGTGTGGTGCTGGTCACCGGTCCGCAGGCGTATATCGATCTGATCCGTAATTTCAGCCAGCAGCGCGAAAAGCAGGACGAACGACGCAAAGTGATGATTTTTCCGCTGCGCTACGCCTCGGTATCCGACCGGACGCTGCAATATCGCGATCAGAAGGTCACCATTCCTGGCGTCGCGACCATTCTCAATGAACTGATGGATGGTCAACGTGCGGCACCGGCGGGTGCCTCGGGGCCGATGCCTGTGCAGCCGGATACGGGCATGGAAGCGATGCGGGACAGTACGCGTTCGTTGATGACTCGGCTGGCCACCCGTAATAACCCAGGGCGCAGTGGTGAAACGTCGGCGCGAGTGACGCTAAGCGGCAAGATTTCCGCCGATGTGCGCAATAACGCGCTGTTGATTCGGGATGATGAAAAACGTCGGGCGGAGTATCAGCAGCTCGTCGAGCACATCGACGTACCGCAGAATCTGGTCAACATTGACGCCATTATTCTCGATGTGGATCGAACCGCCCTGTCGCGGCTGGAAGCGAACTGGCAGGCGCAGCTCGGCAATGTGAGCGCGGGCAGCACCATGATGATGGGGCGGAGTACCCTGTTTGTCAGTGATTTCAATCGCTTCTTCGCTGATATTCAGGCACTGGAGGGGGAGGGAACGGCCTCGATTGTTGCGAATCCTTCCGTGTTGACGCTGGAGAATCAGCCCGCGATTGTCGATTTCAGCCGGACGGCGTTCATCACCGCGACGGGGGAACGTGTCGCGGACATTCAGCCGGTGACTGCCGGCACCAGCCTGCAAGTGACGCCGCGCGTGGTGGGCGAAGGGACACAGCGTAGCATCCAATTGGTTATCGATATCGAAGATGGTCAGGTAGAGACGGGGCGAGAAGGAGAGGCGTCGGGCGTGAAACGAGGCACGGTCAGCACACAGGCGCTGATTGGTGAGAATCGTGCGCTGGTGTTGGGTGGTTTCCACGTTGAGGAGAGCGGTGACCGCGATCGTCGCATTCCGATCCTCGGGGATATCCCGTTGTTGGGGAAACTGTTTACCTCGACGCGTCATGAAGTTTCCCGTCGTGAACGTCTGTTTATCCTGACGCCGCATCTTGTCGGCGACCAGACCGATCCCACACGCTACGTTTCCTCCGCCAATCGGCAGCAGTTAAACGGCGCAATGAACCGCGTCGCGCAACGCAACGGTAAAACGGATCTCTATAGCCTGATTGAAGGCGCCTTTCGCGATCTCGCCAGCCGTCAACTGCCTGCCGGATTTCAGACCGGCAACAACGGCGCGCGATTGGGTGAGGTGTGTCGCTCGCAGTCGGGCCTAATCTACGACAGTTCGCGCTATCAGTGGTACGACAATGGTCAGGTACGCCTGAGCATCGGCGTCGTACGCAATGGCGGAACACAGCCACAGCGTTTTGATGAAGCTGCTTGTGCCAGTAGCCGTACGCTGGCGGTCGCTGTCTGGCCAAAAACGACGCTGGCACCGGGGGAATCCAGCGAAGTGTTTCTGGCGTTGCAGCCTGCGCTCGTTTCTCAATCCGCCCGACGCCCTGTACTGACATCCCGATAACGGCCTCCACATTAACCAAGGACATTCTCATGAACGAAAAAGCACTGTCCGTCGTGCTGCTCGCGCTTTTGCTAAGCGGCTGCAATGCACCGCGGCAGGCCACTCACTGCGCTTCCGTCACCTGTCGTCCGCAGCCGGAAACGCGACAGCTCATCATCTGGTGGCAACCCGATCTGCGCAGCGGCCCGACGGATTACAGCAGGGTCAGCGTGGATGAATGAGCCAGCGGCGGTATTCGATAATCAGCATGACTTCTTCACGGCACTGGAAACCACCTCAATGGCCTGTTGGTTAGTACAACCAGGTGTCACGCTGTGGTTTACGGCGGTGTCGGTGCGGCAGGCGGTGCTTATCTTAATGCTGGCGCCTGCCCGACATTATCCCGGAATGCTACGGCAAATTTTACAACGCCGCTTTCTGGAGGCGGATGCACTGGTGGCCTGTAGCCTGAGCCTAGATGAACAGCAAAATCTGCGGTTACGCCGCACATTATCCACAGTAAGTGAGTCGGTCGCGGCGCTCGATGAACTCTGGCGCTTGGCTGGTTTACCGCCGCGCTGACGGGTGAAAAAGTCGTGTGTTTTCGTGCATAAGACGGGAACCGGACAGACAGGAAAATCACTTAATAGGGGAGTGTCACAATCACGCGGGTTAACCGCACATCCATTGGCGCTTTTATAACCCATTTACTTATTGAGGAAACATTATGCTTAATTCTCTTGGTGGCGGTACTTCTCTGCAAATTACGATCAAGGCGGGCGGTAACGGCGGTTTATTTCCATCTCCGTCTTCACAAAATGGCGGCTCGCCATCGCAGTCGGCGTTTGGTGGCCAGCGTAGTAACATCGCAGCACAGCTGTCCGATATTATGACGACCATGCTGTTCATGGGCAGCATGATGGGGGGCGGTCTGGCCGGTGGACTTGGCAATAGCCTCGGCGGTTTGGGCAGCAGTTTGGGCGGATTAGGTGGCGGCTTGCTGGGCGGCGGTTTGGGTGGCGGTCTCGGTAGCAGCCTTGGCGGCGGTCTGGGCAGCGCACTCGGCGGTGGGTTGGGCGGGGCGCTGGGTGCCGGTATGAATGCCATGAATCCATCGGCCATGATGGGCAGTCTGCTGTTTAGCGCACTGGAAGATCTGCTAGGCGGCGGCATGTCGCAGCAGCAGGGGGGGCTTTTCGGCAACAAGCAGCCAGCGTCGCCGGAAATTTCCGCCTACACCCAAGGCGTAAACGATGCACTGTCCGCGATTCTGGGCAACGGTCTGAGCCAGACGAAAGGGCAAACTTCACCGCTGCAACTGGGTAATGGCGGCCTGCAAGGCCTGAGCGGGGCGGGTGCATTCAATCAATTGGGCAGCACGCTGGGAATGAGCGTTGGACAAAAAGCCGGTTTGCAGGAGCTGAACAACATCAGCACGCATAATGACAGCCCGACCCGTTACTTCGTAGATAAAGAAGATCGCACGATGGCGAAAGAAATTGGTCAGTTTATGGATCAATATCCTGAAGTTTTCGGTAAGCCGGAATACCAGAAAGATAACTGGCAGACGGCGAAGCAGGATGACAAATCCTGGGCGAAGGCGCTGAGCCAGCCGGATGATGACGGCATGACCAAAGGCAGCATGGATAAATTCATGAAGGCGGTCGGTATGATCAAGAGTGCCGTTGCGGGGGACATCGGTAATACTAACCTGAACGCGCGCGGCAACGGTGGCTCATCTCTGGGTATTGATGCGGCGATGATTGGCGACCGTATCGTCAATATGGGGTTGCAAAAGCTCGCCAGCTAAAACAAAAACGATCGGGAGCAGGGCGGAAGCGCTGCTCCTTGTTATACATTATGCCGACATTATTGTTGCCTTAAGCTGCATTCGCATCGCTTAAGCCAATTTTTCCTTATCCCCCGCTATTTATTTTAATAATTTCATCGAGATGAAATGAGAGGCATCTTCTCCCTCATTGGTTTATTTAATGAATGATTTTTTAAAGCGCCATTGATTTTCACTCGATATAAAGTCACGCCCATGATTATTATTGTCATCAATTGTTGTGGGTTAATTGCAAAGTGTTGATAGTTAATATTAAAAATCAAATTATAAAAATAAATAAAAATTACGTTTTCTTAACTTACGCCTAAGGTTTATTCGCTAAATTACCCTCCGATATCACAGATAAATTCATAGTCTTTTATCAGGTTGATTTTATTTATCACATTCCCGTGATTAAGAATAATATATGGGGTGATTTATGAGCGTTTTCAAGAATATGAAACTTGCCACCATGCTCGGTACGGGCTTTGTTCTTGTGTTGGGTATTAGTCTGCTCATTGCGCTTTATGGGCAACTTCAGCTCAAGCAACAAAGCGATGCTACAGAAAAGCTGGCCAGCAACCAAATAGAAAGTTTATTGCTGATACAGGAACTAAAGGATAATCTGAATAGTACCGCAATTGCGGTACGTAATCTGACATTATTTACTGCACCAGAACAAATAGAGGCGGCAAAACAGCAGATTAATGAAGATTCGATCAGAATTACCGACGTTCTAAAACGTATCGCTGAACGGGCAAATACGCCTCAAGAAAAAGCACTGCTTGATTCTATTAATCAGGTGCGACCGATAAGTCGAGCAGCCTCGCAAAAAGCCATTTCACTCAGTCTGGATAACAAACTTGACGAGGCCAAGAGTGTCATCATCAACGAAGTTCAGCCTGCCCAGATTGCCTACTTTAAAGTTATCAATGAGCTTCTGGCCTACCAGAAAAGTGATACCCGCCAATCGGTAAATGCAGCCAGCCAGTCCGCTCAAACTGCGGGTATTCTGATGCTGACTTTTACGGGAGTCTCAGAAGTGCTGGGTATTGCTATCGCCTGGCAGATTACCCGTAGAATCAAAAAGTTGTTGGGCGGCGAACCTGCATATGCCTCCGATATTGCTCGTCAGATTGCTAGCGGAAACTTGGCTATTAATGTCGAACTGCAACCGGACGATACCACCAGTTTGCTGGCAGCCATGAATGAAATGCGCGTCGGGCTGGGCAGGATTGTGCAGCAGGTTCATGACAGCAGCGCCTCCATTTCAACGGGATCGAGCGAAATTACACTTGGCAGCAATGACTTGAGTCGGCGCACCGAAGAGCAGGCCGCTAGCGTACAGCAGACTGCCGCTTCCATGGAGCAGATCAGCCAAACTATCCGCCAGAATGGCGACACCGTTCGCGAAGCGGCACAGCTAGCCAACACGGCTAGCCAGCACGGCTAGCCAAACGGCGATCAAAGGCAACGATGCTGTGCACAACGTCATCACGACCATGGACGATATTAGCTCCAGTTCCCGTAAAATTGGCGACATTATTGCCGTGATTGATGGCATCGCCTTCCAAACGAATATTCTCGCGCTTAACGCGGCGGTTGAGGCTGCTCGCGCCGGTGAACAGGGGCGTGGCTTCGCGGTGGTGGCAGGAGAAGTGCGTTCTCTGGCGCAGCGTTCGGCCTCTGCTGCGCGTGAAATCAAAGCACTTATTACCAGCAGCATGGAAAAAGTCGAAAGCGGCTCCCGATTGGTGGCACACGCGGGGGAAACGATGACAGATATTGTCACTCAGGCACAGCATGTCGCCGAACTGATTAGCGAAATCGGCGTTACCACTCAGGAACAGGAATCCGGTATTTCACAAATCAATCAGGCTATCTCCCAGATGGACAGTATCACGCAGCAAAATGCCGCGTTGGTTGAAGAATCCGCGAGTGCGGCGGAGAGCCTGAACGATCAGTCGGCGAAGTTGGTGCAACTGATGAGCGTCTTTACCATTCAAAGCTTGCCAGAGGCCTCGTCTTCTCGGCGACAACCTCACGCAGCCCCAGCGTTAAAAAAACCGAGAACGTCTAAGCTGGCGCTGGCAAATACTGGCAACAGTGACTGGGAAAAGTTCTGAATTCTATGCGAGATAAAAAAAGCCAGCACAGGTTTCCCTGGCTGGCTTTTCCCCGGTGTGATATGGCGCAGGTATTACCGTTGACGCACCGCAATAAAACGATCGGCGATCAAACGGGCGACCCAGAACGAGGTCTGCGCCACATCGCTATGTAGCCCGTTCTTCGTGTGGATGTCGGCCTGATGCAGAAAATCCTGTTCCAGTGAATCCACAAAGGCGTCGAACTCGAACTCACCCCGTCGCAGTGACCCTGACTGGCTAAGTACGGTATTCAGCTGTGCTCTCACCAGATGGATAGCCTGAGTGAAGGCTTCACGTTGAGTCGGCGTAATGTACCCGCCTTGTCGGGCGAGATCCGCCCAGCGAGTAGGGGACTGCGGTGTCATGGTGTTTGGCATCTTAATTCACCTGCAAGTTAGCGGAATCCGGCACTTTGTAGTGATTATTGACATTCGTCAGGTTGATATTGCTGCCTTTGACGTTCAACCCTTCACTGTCGCTTTTCACAAACGAGAATTTGCCGTTTTCTGCGTCAATGTTGCTCAGGTTCAAGTTCCAGTTACCCTGTTGCCCACCGTTGGTGCGAACGAACGTACCGAAATCTTTCGCTTTGAAATTATCGATGGTCAGGTTGGCATCCGCGTTTAACTGGAAGATCTTATCGGCAGCACCCTGAGCGCTACTGTTAGTGATTTCCACGTTAGCAGGTTTACCGGTATTGGATTTCACCGTCAGCGCATCTTCACCCACGTTGGTCCAGTGTACGTTATCTATTTTGGCATCGCCGCGAACGTGTACGCCATCCGCTGCGTTATCACCAAACACCACGTTTTTGAGGGTCGCGCCCGGCGCCAGCTCAAATACCGGTTTCTGGCCTTCAGCCTGGCCACCGTCGCCTAGCTTGCTACCTGCCGTGAAGGTTTTACCGCCGCCGTCAAAGACTTCGCCGGGGCCGACTTTAATGGTTTCATTTACTACGGTGGCATCACCGCTGGCGGTTGGGAAGGAGACTGGGCCAGCTCCCGCGGTTGAAGCGGCAGGCGATGCAGCAGAACCCCCACCAATACCGGCTGGGGCGGCCGTTAGTGGTGCAGACGTACCGCCGCCGTTACCGCCAACGGGTGAAGACGGCGCTGACGGTGCAGCAGGCGACCCGCCGCCGCCGGATGCAGCCTGTGGCGCGTCCACTGATGGTGATCCACCACCTTGCGATTGACCGCTACCTTGCGGCTGGCCGAATTCACCTTTCTGTGAATCCATCAGATTGCCGATTAATTCCAGCAGCGCTTTTAACAGATCGTTACCGCTCAATTGGCCGCCGCCGTCTGCCGTTGGGCTGATGGCATTATCTAATGCACTGCCAGCCGAATCTTGCAGCAGGGAACGACTCAGATCTTCTGGATTTTGCGTGCCGCCTGCGCCACCCGTGCCGGATGACCCTGCCAGCGGTGAGGCTCCACCGTTGCCGCCTGCCGCCCCCGATGAACCGGAAGACAGGGGATTTCCCGCTTCCTGCCCGTTTTTACCCGGAATCAGCGCTTCCAGCAGTTTCATCAGCATATCGGCAGGGCTCCCGTTTTGTCCTAACGCCGAGCTTCCGCCGTTGCCCGCGCCAGACTGGCCCAGCGGGCCGCCATCGGTTGAGGACGGCGTATTGCCCTGTGCATTAGGCAAGAGCGCGCTGAGCAGGGTGCCCAGCGCCTCCATGAGCTGGCTATCTTGCTGTGCAGAGCGTGGCGATGCCCCGCTATTGCTGCCTGACAGCGGGGAATTCAGGCCTGTTGAGGACAGGCCTGCGCCGGGTTGTATGCTGAGCGTAATCGTCATATCAGCCATAACATCTCCTTGAAAGTGAATCGTGATGGGTTATTAACAGGCTTACGTCTGTTGTGTATTAAGTGAGGAGAGGCGTGATGTGGTTCCCCGTCAGGGAAGAGAAAGATGATGGGAACCAGAAGGGGAAAACGACCACTTAACCGATACGTTCACCTCATCACCTTTGGAACTTGTTATGCAGAAAATCCAGCATGTTCAGCCTGGTCTGTCCATTTCGGAGATTGCCCCCACCACGTTAGCTAAAACCTCGTTATCGCAGGGCAGTAGCACCAGTGCAAGCCAGAAAGGCGCACAATCCCTGATTCAGCAAGGTTTGCATGATAAAAACAAACCACCAGAACTGGAGCAGGGAAGCCACAGCCAGGTGAAAAGCCAGGACGCTCGGTCGACCACTCTGCGAGAACTCTTTTCATTGGAAAGCGCGAGCCAGCGTTTACCGCACGTGCAGCGTGAGTCGCTGGCGTCCGGCGGGCCGATCCAAAGTCTGCCGCGTTTTGCCGCTACCGAGGCTACTGAGATCAACATCCGTGTCAGCGGTACCGCTACACCTGCGGCTAAAGCCGATATCACGCTGGACAGCCACGGTAAGCTTCAGTTTGGCAAGGGCTTGCCGGAGGCGCTGACCACGCTGTTACAACAGACCCTTGGGAAGAATAGCCAGCCGTTCGTGGCCCATCATGAAAATCAGGATGCACAGCAGCATGCGCTAGCCGACAAGTCAGGACGACTGTTCGTGATCCAAAGCGATGAAAATCAGCATATTGCGCTACACAGCAGCGGTCGCAGCGCGATGCCAGCGGGTAAATCTGGTGTAAGTAACGTACAGCTAGAATCCACGCCAGAACGTATTTCTCTGACAGCAACCTCGGGCGAATCTACCAGCCTGCCGCTATCCGGGCGCATGAACCATGAGCTGTTGACCGGTGTTCATCGACAGCCCGATTCTGCTTCAGGCGCTGGCGAATCATTACGCCTGCATGACGACAAGCTCTTTGCGCTGAATACCGAGTTTGGCGTCTGGCAGCAAAGCAGCGATGTCCCCCACAGCCAACTGTCTCGGCAAGGGGATGGCCAACTGTACGCGGTCAAAGATAACCACACGCTGAGCAACCTGTCGTCGGGCAGCGCGTCATCAACCTTCAGCGATAAAATTACCGCGTTCTCTGCCAACCAGAACGGTCAAACCGCCGTGTTGACCGAGCAGGATCATCTTACGCAGCTGCATCTGATGAGTACGCTGGATGCCACGCCGCAGCCAGTGGATCTCAAACTGGACAGCGGCGAACCGGTGTATGCGAAGGCGGTGGGGTTAACCGCAGAACACCTGCTGATTGCGGATAATGACGGCAAGCTTTACCACGCACCGCTGCCTGAGGCGGGTGAACCGCACGTCACATTAACCCCGGCCAGCACGCCAGAACTGAATGCGGTGCTGGGCGACGACCACCGTATTACCGGATTTGCTCACGATGAACACGGCCAGACGCAGGCGCTCGCCACCGATCGTCAGGGGCAAAAACACGTTGCGCCTCTGGGGCAAAATGGGGTGTCCCCCACGCCGGGGTGGAACCTGAGCGATAGTCTGGTGGTGGATAATAAGCTGGGTCTGACCACGGCAGCACCCGAGGCGAAAGACACCTTAGATCTGGGGCGACTGGGACAGGTCGGTCTACAGGAAGGCAAAGTTCATTTTTACAACGGCAATACCAAAAGTTGGGAGGCATCCAGCGTTGAAGCCAGCCAACTGAAGCGCGGACTGGACAATCAGGCTTACACGCTGAAAGACGGTGAAATCACGCCGCTGTCCATTAACCAGAAATCAGACTCGTTTACGCACGGCGACAACACCGTGTTTACGCTGCCGCAGGTGCGAATGACACCGTCTGCGGGCACCGCGCTTCCTGGTATCGCGAAGGACGATGGCGTCTCGGCGATGGCGGTGCTCAACCGTAATAAATTTATTGCTGTCGATAAGCAGGGCGACCTGCATTTCCACCAGATCAAGCCAGGCACGGATAAACTCGCAGCGCCACCGCTGGCGCTGCCTAAAAATGGGTTGTCCGGTGAGATTCAGGACATCACGCTGGATCACCAGCAGACGCTCTTCGCCTTGAACAAAGATGGGCAGCTTTTCCAACTGCCGAAAGCTGACTGGCAAAATGCGGCGAATCATGACACTGCCCAATGGCAGCCGGTGAAGACGCCGATTGAGGGGAAAATCAATTCGCTGGGTACGGATGCGCAGCATCATTTGCAGGTGGCACATGATGATCATGAGCTTCATACCCAGCAAGGCAACGTGTGGAAAACGACGGTGCCGAAAGGGGAAACGCCATTACCCTCGGAAGCGCGTGCCGCAGAAACGGTGTTTGGCCGACTAGATGTCGCGACAAAAGGGACGAAGATACCGTTGACCGGGGTCACGGTTAAAGCCGATGTTCAGGTTCTGGGTAAAACCGGCGAAGAGTCACAGCAGGTGAAAAGCAAGCTGTCAGATTTGCTCAGAGCGCATGTTGTCTCATTCACTCTGGACGTGCCACGGCCGTTAAAAACCTTTGCTGACCACGTTCAGCATCAGATCAACGGGCGTGAAGGGCTGAAGCCCATTTATGACATGCAGACTGAATTACTGAAAAAACTGGATGCCACGACGAGCCAGCCGCAGGGCGCGGCGATGGATCTGGAAAGTAAGATCGACCAGTTGGATCTGGGCGAAAAAGGGAAACCACTGGTGAATCTGCTCAAACAGTTCCAGACCGAACTGGAAAGCAGCTCGGCCAAAGCCGCTTTACTTATCGGTAGGCAACAAGGCGTGGTGAACGATAACGGTGTCATGAATACGGAAGGCAAGCCTGCCAGCGTGCATGGCAGAGAAAAAGATCTGGCTCCGGTGCTGTTGGCGGCGATGGAAAACCATCCATCATCGAAAACGAGTACGGCTAGTACGCTGCTCAAAACCTTTGTAGACAGTAAAACGCCGATTGCGCAAAAGCCGAATAGCGACTCATTTAGGCAGCAGCGGGATACCAGCGATCCCCTGTCGCTGGCGAAAACGCGATTGGTACTGGATACCTTGGTACTAGGTGATTTGCATAAGCTGACCGATCGCATCGGTACGTTATCCGGCACATCGCCGGGTGAAACGGAACTGGCCTCGATGATGAAGGAACTTAACGCGCTGCGGCAGGGAGAGTACGGCGACAATCCGGTGAAGAAGATGACCGATATGGGCTTCACCAATCATAAGTCGTTGGAAGCGGATTACGACGCAGTTAAAACCTTTATGAAGGCGTTCAGGAAAGAGGAGAACGCGGTCAGTGTGACGTCGAAGACCGTGATGCAAGCGGCCAGCCAGACGGACATGATCGATAAAATGAAGGCGACGGTTCTGTCGCTGGACAGCAACGAAAGTATCGCGTTTAACCGGACCTATGGCGGTGGTGCATCCATGTCGTTTGTGGTCAGCGGCACGCCACTGCCTTTCCCTCCGGTGCCAGGCGGCGGTGTCAGTGGTGAGCGAAATTACAATCTGAGCTTTTCTCGCGGTGAAAACGGCATCAATGTCGCTTTCGAGCGCTCGGGCGGGATCACTGGGAAAGTGAGCTATTCCGGTGGGTATGACGTCAGCGAGTATCTGGTAGGGAAAACCTCGGCGCAGATGACGCAAAACATTAATAGCAAACACAGTTTTGCACCGGATGTTCGCGCCTCATTCGGCGTATCTGCCAGCCTGCAAATGGCGCAGCAAAATGCGCTGAACTTTACCCTCAGCGAAGAAGAACTACCCGGATTTATTGACGGCCTGTCGAGCGGTACGATCAACCCGCTTGCCCTGCTGGATAAAGGGGAGCAGCACAGTGTGAAGGCGGGTAAAACGGTCAGCTTCAATCTGGACAGCAACGCGGCGCTGGAGCTGCGCGGCGGCATCAATCTGACAGAAAAAGGCGCGGCGCCAACCAGCGCGACGCTGCGCGGATCCGTCGGCCTGACGGCCAGTGCCAACGTGCTGTCTGCCACCAGTTCGTCCAGCGTCGCACAAGGTGAAAAATCCACAACTTATACGGAATCCGACAACCGCCTGCGTTTCATGAATCAGGCCGCGATGGGGGCAAATGCGACTCTCAGCGCGGGGGCTGCCAGAAACACGCCGGAGGGCACCGTCCCGTTCTTCACCTCGGCCAGCATCGGGGTGAATGTGGCGGCCGACTCGCGCACGAACCAATCGATCAGCCTGGGCATGAAGAAAGCCGAGCCGCTGGAGAAGAAGGACATCGACGCGCTGACGAAAACGCTGAACGCCGCATTTAACGATCCGGCCAGCCAGCTCTTGATCGATGGCGCGAAAAAAATAGCGGAGCCGGACGATCAACTGGCCATCCTGAATGCGCATTTTGCGGATAAAACAGCAAAAACTGACGATCAGCATCAGGGATTGATGAATTTGCAAAAACTGAACGTGCGGCAGGAGGTCGCACAGCGCGACGGGGCAACGCTGGATAGCGTCAAGCACACGACGTCCTACACCAATCTCAGCAAGTTGACGGAAAACGGGTTGTTCCAGGTCATCGGTAACCATTTGTTTTCTTCACTGCCACCGAGTAACGCCGATCGCATTAATCAGTTGATTGCGGACAATCCGGCGCTGAAGGACATCGTGAGCCGTTTGCAGGATAGCGACCGAGCGTCGGTGACGGTTTCGCTAGAGCTGAAAGACGATGTGCGGGAAAAGATCGAGAAGGGCATTCAGAACAAAACGCACGGCAAGGATGATGTGATTGCGCTGTTTAAAGACGGCAATAATTTACGTCTCGCCAGCATTGACGTTTCGCAAACGGTGAAGAAGATCGAAGGATTCAATACCCCTGCGGTCATCATCAATGCCTCAAGCAGCGCGGGCGTCAGCATGAATAAACTGCTCGGCAGCGTCAGCTTCAGCTACGGACAAGATCAAAATGTACCGCAAAGTTACAAACTGGGCGGTGAAATTGCAAAGGCCAATCCGGCTACCGCCAGCGCCTTGCAGCAACTACAGCAGGAAGGCCTGCAACTTAACAGTTAATGGTAAAGCGTAAAGGAGAACAGCATGACACCGACACAACAGCATATTACGCGTCTATTACGTCATTACGGCGCGCATAGTCGTACTCCACTGGGTTTGCAGGATGGCATCTGTGCATTGCGCGAACCTGACGGGCAGGAGGCGGTGGTGTTGGAAGTCCCCGCCAGCAGCAGTGTACTGCTATTGCACAGTGATGTGATGCGATTTCAGGGGGAAGTCAGCACCGCGGTTTATCAACTCATGCTGATGCTTAATTTTGAAATGGCGGCGATGAAAGGCTGCTGGCTGGCGCTGGATGAGAATTCGACACTACGCTTGTGCACGCAGCATAGTGCAGAATCGCTGGACGAATCCGATTTTACCGCGCTATTGCCCGCATTTATCAGTCAGGCAAAAGAAACCCGGCTGCTGATTCGCGGTTTATTACCTCGTCTCATGGCAGCTTAACGCGGTTGAATTAGTGACCTGCGGTTGGATTAGTGATCTATAGCAATAAAGTCCAGCATCGTTTCGCTGCCGTCCAGAATGTCAGATTGGATGGCCTGCCGAGCGGCGCTGGCATCACGTTGCTGTAGCGCGGCGAAGACCTCTTCGTGATGTTCAATCGCCATCTGCACGGAAAAATGCGCATAGGCTTGCGCAATCAGCGGGCCGGTGCGCATCCACAGGCTGCCGATAAACTGCGTCAACAGCGGCATACGCGCCGCCTGCGCCAGAAACAGGTGAAATTCGCTATTTAACCGCAGCGCTTCGCGTAGATTTTTCTCGTCAATCGCCAGACGATTCTGGCGAATATTCTCTTCAATCTGCTCCAGCATCTTCGGCGTAATGTGCGCGGCAGCCTGCTCGGCCCCCGAGCCTTCCAGCGCCAGTCGCAATGTGCGGATCTCGATAAACTGGGCTTCGGTCAATTGAGGGACGCGGATATCGCGCGGCGTCCTGAGCACCAGCGCCTGTTCTTTCGCCAGTTGCAGGATCGCATCTCGCACCGGCGTGACGCTGGTGCCAACCTGTGCGGCTAGTTCCCGTATTCTCAGGCGATCGTCCGGTTTGAGTTGGCCGGTAATGAGCGCTTCACGCAGCATGGTATACACGCTGGAGCCCAGATAGCTGTGATTGATCTGCCCAATTGGATAATTCACTGTTCCCCCAGAGAGAAGCACTGCACAACGTGATGAGATAAACATGAGTTCGCACCGCAACGACCTGCGGCGATGAGGCGTTAATATACAATATGATGCATCAATGACGCTATGGTTAGGTCAGTTGATATTGAGAATCTATTCCACGATCCGATGACGCTGTCGTCCCAATGGACGGAGGGCGGCACGTTAGGTAACAACGATTCTAAGTTTACTATTTATTTAAATTGGCTTCTATGTAAATAAATATTTCATATTTTAAATTATTTATATTTTCTTATACAACGTATCAATAATTTCATTCAGATAAGCACAAGGTATTTAGAATGAAAATCTGTATCGCGAAAATGGTGTCCGCAGCTGGTCATATCGATGAGATATGTGAAAAAGTATCAGGACATGGTAATTACTGCAACACAGAATGCGGTTGATATTATTGTCTTTCCTGAACGCTCATTAAGCGGGTATGAACCTTCATTAGTTGAAGAATTAGCCTTGTCACCTAAAGACATTAAATCTGATGCCTTTCAGTCAATGAGTGATGAATATGGAATTTCTATTGAGGTAGGTTACCCTGTTAAATTCAGCGATGGGATAAAAATAATCATGGTTATCTTTCAGCCTGAAAAAGAGGCGTTATTTTATTCAAAGCAATTACTTCATCCTGACGAAATGACTTTTTTAAACAGGGAAAGCAACATGTTACGATTAGCGTTGAAGGAAAAGTCGTTGTGCCAGTAATATGTTATGAGTCTTTGCAACCGGCTCATGCACTTGAGGCCGCGAAATTGGGGGGCGATCTTAATAGTTATTATGTGAATGTTAACACTTATGTATTATTTTATCCGGTGGTTGTTATTGTTATTGATGATATTATTTTGAATTATTACGATGGTAAGTAATCTCGCTCTATCTTTTTCTGATATTGTATCTATCCCGCATGAAAGCGTAATCTCTTTTTATCCATTCAATATTTTTAACTATATTGTTCTCTTTTTCTTCGTATGTGTTTTTATTTAATCCTGTAAACTCAGGCTAAAATCCCTAATAGAAATAGGGAAATTAGTCTCGAAGAACAGGAGATATAGCGACGGAGGCTCATACGCCTCTATTCTGATTCTATTTTTGACGATCACCTATCGTCGATCCAATCCTGCGCGTCGCTTATTTGCGATCCGCTGGTCACACTGTTGCCGTTTTAACGGCGGGTTGTTGTCGTTTTTCGGTACGGGTTTTATTCATTAAGTGAAGGAAATCACAATGCAATACACTGGGAAGTACCTGAAGAAAACAGTGCTGATGCTGGCCATGATGGCTGGAATCAGCGTCGGACAAAGTCAGGCGGCTGTAGAACTTGAGACGCGCTCGTTGGATCAGATCTATAAGAGTGCATTGAGAGAAGGTGGGACGGTCACCGTTTATGCCGGTGGTGACGTGCAATCGCAACAGACGCGTTTCAAGCAGGAATTTGAGAAGCGTTTTCCTGGCATAAAGCTGAACGTGATTGTCGATTACAGCAAATATCATGACGCCCGTATTGATAACCAACTGGCGACCGATACCCTGATTCCTGACGTGGTGCAATTGCAAACGGTGCAGAATTTTCCTCGTTGGAAAAAGGAAGGCGTGTTGTTGAATTACAAACCACGCGGTTGGGACAAGATTTACCCGGAGTTTCGTGATGCCGACGGTGCGTGGATCGGTGCTTATGTCATCGCCTTCAGCAATCTGGTCAATACCCAACTTCTGGATGAAAAATCTTGGCCGCGCGAAGCCAATGACTACCTTCGTCCGAATCTCAGAGGCAATTTGATTCTGGCCTATCCTAACGACGACGATGCGGTGCTGTTTTGGTACAAGCTGGTCGTGGACAAATACGGCTGGGATTTTGTGAAAAAATTGCAGGAGCAGGATCCTGTCTACGTGCGCGGCACCAACGTGCCCGGTGCTGAAATCGCGACCGGAAAATACAGCGCGACCTTTACCAGTTCCGGTGCGCTCGTTCCGGCTGCGGATGCCGTCACCCGCTTTGTTCTGCCGAAGTCCGATCCTTTTGTCTCCTGGGCTCAGCGTGCCGCCATCTTCAAAAAGGCTAAACACCCAGAAAGCGCCAAACTGTACCTGAGCTGGCTGCTGGATCCGCAAACGCAGACTCAGGTCTCGCGTATGTGGTCGGTGCGTACTGACGTTGCTCCGCCAGAGGGTTACAAGCCTATCTGGGAATACCGCAATACTCGCCCACAGGCATTTGCTGATTTCATGTATGACCGTGGTGCAGTCGAGCGCTTCCGCGCACAGATGAGCCTGTATGTCGGTGAAGCGAAAGGCGAACCTACGCCGGGCTGGCTTGGCGTGCATCCAGAGGCGCCTCTGGTTAACTAACGTTTGAAATGAGTGAGTCAATTTATGCTGGTCACGATCGTCGTGGCCGGCATTACGTTCTGTAAATGCCACATGATTAAGTACCACGCGATTAAGAATCACATCCGAGAATGGCGGTCTTGTTCGGCGAAGGGTTGAGCAGGATAACAAGAGGGGGTTGCCAATGGCAGCGAACCACCATTGGCATGTTGAGGGTTAACGCTTACTTCTTGTTGTTGGGTTTCAAGGTTTCGCCAACGTTCAGCAGGAAGATCTCGTTATCGCGAGTCGATATGCGCGTTGAACCATCTTCCATACGGTAGCCGCCTTCAGTGAAGCCCGCACCATTCAGGAACGGGGCAACGGACTGTGGCTGATTGCGTACTGCGGCTTCCAACGCTAACAAAGCGTAAGGTTCAATGGCATCGACATCGGCATATTGTCTGTTGGGCTCGGCCATAAAGAAGCCGTTTTGATAACGCGTGCTGATAATGTTATCGCCCACTTTTTCCGCCAGCGACAGATAGTCTTTCACTTTGCTCGCCTGATACAGATCCAGCAGCGCGAACAGCGCGTAAGGATCGTTGTTCTTGGTAGCGAGATCGACTTTGACGTCTTTACCCGCCGCTGAACCTAATTCGCCCAGTCCCTGTGCACGAGCGATGCCGCGTGCGACACGCCACAGCTCGGCGTCCGGTAACACGGTATAGGCGCGAGCATACGAGAGCAGGAATGAGTTATCCGCAGGATAAGGCTTGATCACAGTGCCTTTTTTGCCGTAGTAGCCATCACGCGGCAGAACGTAATTGGAGAGATCTTTGCCGTTAGCCAGCATCGGGCGGAACGTGTTATCCGACTCGTTATAGGCATATTTGGCAAAGGCTTTCAGGCCATCGGTTGTCCACGTCAGAAGCTCTTTGCCTTCCGCCCCTAAATCTTTACCCAACTGGAGCTGCATAAGCGCATTTTCGGAATAGATCGTACTGGTGCGTCCTTTCAGCATCATATTGCCTTCCAGCGCGGTGGGGCCGAATTCCGGGCCAAACTGACGCTGGGCGCGATCGCCGTATTTGGAATGCGTATCGGCATCGTCGGTGGTTTCATCACGCTTCAGCGCCTGCGTAAACTGATACACGCCGAGCCCGGTTGCTTTGTCGCGCGGTAAAACGTACTGCTGTGCCAGACGTTTTGCCCAGACCAGCGCGCCGTCTTCTTTATTGTATTTGTACAGCAGCGAGGCGGAATAGATCAGATCGTTACCCGCATTCAGGAAGCTGAGGCCTTTGGTGGCGAAGAAGGGCGGCTGTTGCTCAAACGGGCTTTGCCAGAGTGCGCCCATTTTTTGCCCGTATTTGCCGTGGCGACTGGTTTCCATGATCTTCCAGTCATAAACGTGCGCATTCCAGAAACCGCGGATAAAGCGTGCCGTTGCGTCTTTATCGACGCTGAACATCAAATCGTAGTAGGGATAGGCATTTTTCAGCTCATGCACCATCTCTTTTTCGCTGGGGCCTTCCGGTTGCAGCGTTTTTAAATCAACGAAACGGTGGCCGCCCCAAATCAGCAGGCCACTCTCATCCTGATAGTGCTGGAAATGATATTTCACAATCGCTTCGGCACGCTGCTTATAGCTGGGATTGCCGCTCAGGTTGCTGAGCCCGACCAGCACGCGCATCAGGTTTTGCTGCGCGGAAAAATTAGATAACACGGCGTGGCGACCATCAGGGAAGATCCACTCCATTTGTTTGCCCGTGCGAGGATCGACACCATCAGCAAGTAATGGTGTAGGCGACTGGCCGTGATAGTGGTCACCGGCTTTGGTCAGCACATTATCAACATACTGATTGACGATAGTGAGGCGGTCTGGTGTGGCGGCGCTGGCCTGTAAAGCAACCAGACCAGCAAGGAGCGACAGCGCAAATCTTTTCATTTTTATCTACCTGTATAGCTTGTAATAAAGGGATCCTGCTTGATGAACAGGATCCCCGAGAAACATGGCATAGCAGTCAGTTATTGTTAGAACGCTAAGTCGTGGTTAGAACGTATAGGTGAAGCCGACTTTCCCTTTTCCTTCACGCGATTTCACGTCGCGCCCGCTGGCGACATCTTCAACGCCAATGTGTGCTGTCCAGTTGTCGTTGATGGTGTAAGACACATCAAAATCCTGCTGATAGTCATGCTTTTTGTTGTTTTGCAGCACGTAATCGGCGTGATAGTAGTAAGCGGTGTACGCCAGCGTGAAGTTATCGAAACCTTTGTAGGCCACGCCCGCTTCATAGCGGTGACGATGGGTGTCATCATCCGTGCTGGTGCGTTTGCTGCGGGTGATTTTTCTGAGGTCATAGCGATATTGCGCATGAAGATCCGTCTTGTCAGTGACAGCCCAGGTCAGTTTCAAACCCGGCGTATAGCGTGCGCCGGAACTCTGGCTAGCACCGATATCGCCTACGATGCCTTCACCGCTGGTGCCGCCGGAATAGAAACGCACTTCCAGATTCGGCGTCAGGGTTAACTCAGGCGTCAAGCTGTAGGCATAGCCGGTATAAAAAGCATAAGAATTCGAAACGACATCATCGATGGTCAGATCTTTATTCTTATTATAAAAATTCAGCTCAACGCCAACGTACAGGCCATTATCCATAAAATGCCGCATGCCAATTTGATCACCGTGGTAGCGATTCATCGTTCCCCAGCTATGTTCATAGCTGAGTTTGGTATCAGAGGCAGAGGCGGAAATAGCATAAATTTGGGCAAAGAGAATACCGGCCACAAGGTAGCGTTTTTTCATTATAGGCACCATTAATATTGGTCGTTAATTGTGAAAACTGTGCGCTGATAGACAAAATTCATTCATGAATTTATTTTTTCATCAACGCGACACGAAATACGGCGTGTTTCCTTTATAAAATTCTGTGTTTGTTAGAAAACGTAGTTGAAACCAACTTTGATTTTCCCCTGACGGCTTGATGATGTGCTGGATTGGCTAATATCATCATACTCAATGTAAGGAGTTAGCTGTTTGTTTAACTTATATTGAACTTTGAACTGATGTTCATAATCCGTTTTCCCATTATCGTAAACCGCGTATTCTCTTTCCGTGAATTCACCCTTGCTGTATTTATACGATTTTGTGGTGTTATCACCGATGTAGTAGTTAAAGACGTAAGTCAGATTAATTTTATCCAAACCGGAATACGTTACCCCCGCATCCAGGCGATGACGTCCGGTGTCCGATTTTGACAAATAAGATTCCCCTGCGTAACCATATTTATCGGATGCGGAAATGGTCGAATAACGCGAGCTGCGCGAGGGCTTTTTATATTCATAGCGGTAGCGTGCATAGGTAGACCAGTCGCTGTTAATTCGGTAGCCATATTTCAGCCCTGACTGGTACATCATGGTTGAATTGCCGATGGAGAATTCGAAGCTTGGCGTTAAGGTAGCGGCCTTGCTTAACTTGAAGTCTTTGCCGATCACCATGCCGCCAGAGCCGCCCTGCATATCGTCATAGGCAACGTCGTAGTTGCTGTTCCCGCCCGCAGACGTACTGAATTTGACTTCGTACGACCAGCCGTTAGTTTTCTTATGAATCAGCTTGATAGAGTCTGAGTGGCGGCGGTCTTCCGTCTTCCAGTTGTGTTCATACTGGAAGGTGGTTTTGCCGTCGGTTTCTGCCTGAGTGAGGAAAGGAGCGAATCCGGCACAAACGATGAGTAGGTTACGTGTGTATATTTTCATTCTGTCTTTCTCTTTCTTAATGAATAAATAATATTACTGGCGCGTGCAGTCTCTATCTTTAAAACCAGACAGTGGATACCGTTTTTGGGCGTAAAAATAGAATCACCATAAATAATGATGACGCCATTAATAATGTCAGGCAGGGCGAATACCCTAGTCAATCAGGTTTCTATCAATTCATTTACGCTTCCTTATATACGGTGTTGCTTGCGCGTCTTTCAATCAGCGAAATGGCTTAGGCTGAGGTGTGAATGTCGATAATTTAAAACGCTTACTGGTTTTTCTAATTATCATCAGACTTGATAATTAGGTCGTGTGGCATTATGGTGAAAAGGAAACGCTGTTTCATTTATGCTGATCACACATTTGGTTACTGGTTGAAATTTTTTGTAATCATTTAGTCTGGTTATTGTAAGGATAAGGAAGGGGAGTAACGACGATCGTTGTTGTCAGATTGAGGGGAATATCTCTTGAACGTTAATGATGATGGTGATATGAAATTTAACAACCGTTAACCGATTATCTGTCTTCTTCTCTGCATCATTCCGTGAAGATTCGACGGGAAGCGATTTCCATAAAAATGAATAAGCGACCAGTAGCTATCAAATACTCCTGAATATTTTCAGGGAACCTATCTCGTTTTCATTCCACTCACTTATACCTGTCATCCTGCTAACGGCAAGCTTGCTGGCTTTTCTGTGCTCGGATGAGGCGGGGGATCCGTTTGTTAATCCTGACAACAGCAGAATGGGGGCGTGAATGATCAATCGTATTGAGGGCGGAAGCCGTTGGGGAAATGCCGCGCCTTTGCCCGCGCAGCACAATACCGAGGTGAGTCGGTTGAGTGGACCATCGGCCGCATTGCCCACTGCACGGCCAGGTTCGCGTTCAATCGATTTTGGCGAGGCGTCGCCGAGCATGTCGCCAGTCTCTTCTGACTTGAGAACGCTGGTACCAGCGCGCGCATTACCCACCATGCAAATTGCTGACCGTTCACTGATTGCAGAACCCAAACCGCCCGTCGATCTTCAGGCGATAGATAGCTCGGTGCACAGTAATGCCAAAGCATTGGAGGAATGGTCGGCG
Organism: Pectobacterium sp. CFBP8739; assembly: GCF_013449375.1. GTDB lineage: Bacteria > Pseudomonadota > Gammaproteobacteria > Enterobacterales > Enterobacteriaceae > Pectobacterium. The sequence continues at coordinate 137,127 of NZ_JACDRR010000005.1, forward strand.
CTGTTGAGCGATCTGCCGGAGAATGAACGTGAAAAGGCGGCAAAGGCGCTGAATCGCCCGCTGGCGGCGGCGAAAATGCTACAGGAGGGGGGGAAGAACGCAGAAAAGGCGCTCGTTTATCTGCGTGAAAATCCCGCCATCTACACGGCGATGGATACGGCAAAAGACGGCGGCAGAGCCGACGGACATATCTCGAATCGGGATACGAAATCCTTTATTAAAAACATGGAGCAACGCGCCAGCGAGGCGAGTCATGCGATGAAGGAATATAGGGATAAAAATCCAACGGCCGATGCGCAGTCGCTGCGGTTAGTACAATCTTCCGCGCTTTTGCTGGCCAACGAACCGCTGCTGAACGCCGCCGATGCCAAAAAATCCTACGTGGATTCTCCGCCGAAAGAGAACGATCGCACCAGCACACTGACTGACCTGAACGCGATTATGACCGACAACCCGACGCTGTCGCCTCAGTTAAAAGCGGCTGCCCGGCTGTGGTCGCACCCTGGGTTATTCGGGATTCTGGAACATGCGGATGTCAAAGGGGAGAAACTGGCGCGAGTTCCGCATGATGGCAAACTGATGATGAAGGACATGAAAAGCTGGATTCGTGAACAAGCGCCGGTAAGCAGTCAGGAAACGGCGGATACGCTACACAATGCGGCGGCGTTGGGGCTGGCGGCAAAAACCGATATCAGCCAGTTGAATGAGGCGGTTTTTACCCAGCCGCAGCAGTACAGCGGGGCGCAAAAGTCGGCGACGCTGGTCAAACTGCAACAAACGCTGGAACAGGTGATGGCGGGGCGGGAATATCGGAATACCGAAGAAACAGAAAAGGTATTACATCAACGTATTGAAGCACTACAGAAAGACGGGGATGTGATTCAGCATTTTGAGCAGGCGGTACCGCGTGAGGTAAACACTATTTTACTGTCCGATCCATTGCTCGCGCAGGCGGCGATGAGCCAACGTTTCTCTACGGCGTCACCGGCAGCCTCGCGAACGGTTGGGCTTGATACCGCACTTTCGGCTGCACCCCATGCGGGATCGGGAGTAAAAAGCGATGCGCAGGCGGTGAAAGAGGCCGGTCGCAGCGTGATGAGTTTTGCTAAATCGTCGCTGCACGCAGAGAATTTAACCAAAGCCGCAGGAAGTAGAACGGCCATTGGATTGGCTGGCAAAGCGGGCGCAGCGATTGCCGGAAAAGTGGTGGGGGCTATCGCCGGTGAAGCCGCTGGTGCGGCGGCGGCCTCTGCCGTTGGCGCGGCAGCAGGGCCGATAGGATGGGCTGTGAGCGGGGCGCTCAGCATCGCCATGGGGATTGCGGAACTGGTGAATTTCTTCAATGCCAAAAGCAAACTTAAACATCGGCGGGAAGATTTTGCCAAAACGGTTAATCCCGTGCTGGAACAGTTCAATATTCCTAAACCGCGCTGATGCGCTCGCTTAAATTTCAAAGCATGGGATTTTGAACGCATTAGATTTCAAAACCGGGAGCGACTTCTTTCACGGGTTTTTTACACTCTTCGGGCTTGGGTTGATTCGCCGGGAGGTTTTTACAGTCAGGCGCAAAGGGATTCAACGCATCGCGATTCAGATAGAGCACAAACAGGATCAGCAGGATGAGGGGGATCAGAATACGTTTTCTTTTCATGGTTATCTTTGGTTGCGTTGCAGAAAATGTGGATATGTTAAAAAACAGGAAAAATTCTAACGCGTTACGCGTCTTTTGTCTTTAGCCTGCCCGGTTTCCACCTTATTGTTGTGGTTTGGCATGGCGACATCGGCAGAGGTGAAGATGAAAAAGATTCGATTTGCGGCGATTGGGTTAGCGCACAACCACATTTATGACATGTGTCGGCAACTGGTTGATGCAGGAGCGGAACTGGTCGGCGTGTTCGAGTCCGATCCGCATCATCGGGAAAAATTCATCTCGCTTTTTCCTTCTGTTCCTTTTGCTGATTCTGCGGAGCAACTGATTGCCGATGCGTCTATCGATCTTATTGCCTGTGCGGTCATTCCCTGTGACCGAGCCGAACTGGCGCTGCGCACGTTGGATGCAGGCAAAGATTTCTTCACTGCCAAACCGCCGCTGACCACGCTGGATCAGTTGGATGCTGTCCAGCGTCGGGTCGCGGAAACCGGTCGCAAGTTTGCCGTGTACTTTAATGAACGCATCAATGTGGATAGTGCGCTGTTTGCTGGTGAACTGGTGCAACGGGGGGAAATTGGTCGCGTGATTCAGACGATCGGCGTTGGACCGCACCGTGAACGCGGCGCGCGGCCTGACTGGTTTTATCAAAAGCGTCAATACGGCGGGATCCTCTGCGATATCGGTATTCACCAGATTGAACAGTTTCTCTATTTTACCGGCAACACCGATGCACAAGTGGTGACCAGCCAGACGGCGAATTATCATCATCCGCACCAGCCAGAATTTGAGGATTTTGGCGACGCGATGCTGCTGGGTGACAATGGGGCAACGGGCTATTTTCGCTGTGACTGGTTTACGCCGGATGGGTTGAGCGTCTGGGGCGACGGCCGCCTGACGATACTGGGGACGGAAGGCTACATCGAAATCAGGAAATACGTCGATCTGACGCGCGGTGAAAGCAACGTCGTCTATCTGGTGAATGGCAAGGGCGAACAGCGCTTTACCCCCGCAGGCCGCGTCGAACGCGCCTTTTTCCCGGATTTTCTGCGTGATTGCCGTGAGCGTACCGAGCTTGCGATGTCGCAAGCGCATATCTTCAAGGCGACGGAGCTGTCGATTCTGGCGCAGCAGGCCGCGAAAAAGATCGCCTGAGAGAAGCATTATCCCTATATCAATGACCCAAGCTTTTTTGCGACCGTGCTCCGAGATGGCGCACGGTTGTTCCTTTTCCGTGCATCGCAATACGGTGATTTATTTTAACGGCATATAAATCAATGAAATAAAAGCTGGCATGGTTTTCGCTTTAGTGAATTCAATCTTGTATACCAGATGGGATTCACATCATGCCGAGAATGACAGGACTCACGCTTCAGGAATGGAAACAGCATTACCAACAGCAGGCCGATCGCGTTGGTGAAACGCTAGGCGCGCTGCTCGCCAGCTTGTCGACGGACGATCCCGCGTGGATCGCGCTGGCGACGCCTGAATTGCTTCAGGCACAAATCGCGGCGCTATTGCCTCGGTATCGTGAAAATCCCGATGCGCTGCCGCTGTTTGGCGTTCCTTTTGCCGTCAAAGATAATATTGATGTCGCAGGCTGGCCAACGAGCGCGGCATGCCCGGCATTTACCTATCTGGCTGACGAAGATGCCACTGCCGTTGCCAAACTGAAAGCGGCAGGGGCAATTGTCATTGGCAAAACCAATCTCGATCAGTTTGCGACCGGTCTGGTCGGCACTCGTTCACCGTTCGGTGAAGTGCCGAACACCTTTAACGCCGAGTACATCAGCGGCGGTTCCAGCTCAGGGTCGGCTTCGGTACTGGCGCGCGGGCTGGTTGCTTTTTCCCTGGGAACCGATACCGCCGGGTCGGGGCGCGTTCCTGCTGGGTTTAACAATGTTGTCGGCCTGAAGCCGACGAAAGGGTGGCTATCGGCAAGCGGCGTAGTGCCAGCCTGCCGCCTGAACGACACCATCTCCGTGTTTGCGCTAACCGTCGAGGATGCGTTTACCGTCGCTGAACTGGCTGGTGGGTACGATGCTGCGGATGCCTACTCGCGCAGCCATCCCGCCAGCGCGCCTGCGGCGCTGCCAGCGCAGCCGCGTTTTGCTATTCCCAGCGATCCGACTTTCTTTGCCGACGTTGTCGCACAGGCTGCATGGCAGCAGGCGTTGGTCGAACTGGAAGCGGCGGGTGCGACGCTGCATCCGATCGATTTCAGTATTTTCACGCAGCTAGCCGACCAACTGTATCAAGGCCCCTGGGTGGCAGAGCGCACCGTCGCGGTGGGCGACATGCTGCGGCAGCCAGAGAGCATGGATCCGGTGGTGCACGGTATTGTGGCCAGCGGCGAACGCTTCAGCGCGGTAGAGGCGTTCAGGGCAGAATACCTGCGTGCCAAACTGGCGCGTCAGATTCAGCAAACGCTGGCATCGTTCGACGCATTGGTCGTGCCGACCTCGCCGACAATCCACACGCGTGAAGCGATGAAGCAGGAACCGGTGCGCTACAACTCCCAGTTGGGTACCTACACCAACTTTACCAATTTGGCCGATCTCTCGGCGCTAGCGCTGCCAGCACCTTTCCGTTCCGATGGCTTGCCTGCGGGGATCACGCTGATTGCGCCTGCCTGGCACGACCGTGCATTAGCGAGCTTTGGCCTGCGTTGGCAAGCACAGCTGGCGCTTCCGCTGGGGGCAACAGGAAAAATGCTGCCAGCGGGATCGGCCACCTTGCCGTTTTCTAAATCACACGTCCGCCTCGCTGTCGTCGGAGCGCACCTGACGGGCATGCCGCTGAACCATCAACTGACCAGCCGCGATGCCGTGTGGGTGGAAGAGACGCGCACGGCGGAGAACTATCGTCTTTATGCGCTGGCGAATACACAACCAGCCAAGCCCGGTTTAGCGAAAGGCAACGACGGCGAGGCGATTATCGTCGAGCTGTGGGACATTCCGCTGGCGCATTTTGGCGAGTTCGTCGCGGAAATTCCAGCGCCGCTGGGCATTGGCACGCTGACATTAGCCGACGGCCGGCAGGTAAAAGGCTTTATTTGCGAACCGGCAGCGCTGAACGATGCCGTGGATATCACTGAATTCGGCGGCTGGCGTCACTGGCTTGCTCATCAGGAGGCGTCTCATGTTTAAGACCGTACTGATCGCTAACCGAGGGGAAATTGCCTGCCGCGCCATACGCACGCTGAAGCGCCTGGGTATCACCAGCGTGGCGATTTATTCCGACGCGGATAAAAACGCACAGCACGTGAAAGAGGCCGACATCGCCGTATCGATTGGCGGCGAAAAGGCCAGCGACAGCTATCTGTGTATCGACAAAGTGCTTGCCGCCGCACAGCAGGCAGGGGCAGAGGCTGTCTGGCCGGGCTATGGTTTTCTGTCCGAGAGCCTGCCGTTTGCCGCGGCGTGTGAAAAGGCCGGTATTGCGTTTGTCGGGCCAACCGCCCAGCAAATTGGTGAATTTGGTCTGAAGCACCGTGCCCGTGAATTAGCCGCTGCCGCGGGTGTGCCGATGACGCCGGGAACGCCGTTGCTGGCCTCGCTGGAGGACGCACTGGCCGCCGCCGCAGACATCGGCTATCCGGTCATGTTGAAAAGCACCGCCGGGGGCGGCGGCATCGGCCTGACGCGCTGTGCCGATGCCGTGGCGCTACAGGCCGCGTGGGAGAGCGTGCGTCGTCTGGGTGAGCAGTTCTTCAGCGATGCGGGTGTGTTCCTCGAACGCTGTATCGATCGGGCGCGTCACGTCGAAGTCCAGATTTTTGGCGATGGTAAAGGCCGCGTGGTGGCATTGGGCGAACGTGATTGCTCATTGCAGCGGCGCAACCAGAAAGTCGTGGAAGAAACGCCCGCACCGCATTTGCCGGAAAGCACGCGCGCGGCGCTGCTGGCCTCGGCGGTAAAGCTGGGTGAGCTGGTTAGCTATCGCAGCGCGGGAACGGTGGAATATATCTACGATGCCGAACGTGATGCGTTTTTCTTCCTTGAAGTGAATACCCGTTTGCAGGTGGAACACCCGGTAACGGAGTGTGTCACCGGGCTGGATTTGGTCGAATGTATGCTGCGCGTCGCGGCGGATGAACCGCTGGACTGGGCGCAATTGACGCAGGCACCGCGTGGTGCCGCGATTGAAGTCCGCATTTACGCGGAAGATCCACTGAAGAATTTCCAACCCAGCCCCGGCGTGCTGACCGAAGTGGCGTTTCCTGCTGGCGTGCGGGTTGACGGCTGGGTGAGTACCGGCACCGAGGTGTCGGCGTATTACGATCCGATGATCGCCAAGCTGATCGTTCACGCAGAGACTCGTGAGCTGGCGCTGGAAAAGATGCAGCAGGCGCTGAATGCCACGCGTTTGCACGGCATTGCCACCAATCTCGATTACCTGCGCCAGATTATCGCCACCGAGGCGTTCCGCAGCGGAACCGTGTGGACGCGGATGCTCGACAGCTTTACGCCATCGGCCTCGGTGATTGAAGTGGTTCAACCCGGCACCTGGAGCAGCGTGCAGGACTACCCTGGACGCCTCGGCTACTGGGACATCGGCGTGCCGCCGTCTGGCCCGATGGATGATTTCGCGTTCCGTCTGGCGAACCGTATTGTCGGCAACGATGAAACTGCCGCCGGACTGGAATTTACGCTACAAGGCCCGACGTTACGTTTCCACGGCGAGGCAGTGATTGCGCTGACGGGGGCGGATTGCCCAGCGACGCTAGATGGGGAAACGGTGCCATACTGGCAACCCGTTACGGTAACAGCGGGACAAACGCTGGCACTGGGTCGCGCGCAGTCCGGCTGTCGCACCTATCTGGCGGTGCGTAACGGCATTGATGTGCCGCAATATCTCGGTAGCCGTTCGACTTTCGCGCTCGGGGAGTTTGGCGGTCATGCCGGACGAACGCTGCGCGTGGCCGATATGTTGGCGATCTCTCAACCGGCATTGCCCGCCTGCACCACGCCTGCGCCAGTGAGCGAGCCGCAAGCGGTGGACGCCGCGCTGATTCCGCAGTATGGCGATGAGTGGCGTATTGGCGTGCTCTATGGCCCGCACGGCGCGCCGGATTTCTTTACCCACGCGGCAATCGACGAATTTTTCGCGGCGGAATGGCAGGTGCACTACAACTCGAACCGGCTGGGCGTGCGTCTGGTCGGGCCGAAACCCACCTGGACGCGGGCGAACGGCGGTGAGGCGGGTCTCCATCCTTCCAACGTTCACGACTGTGAATACGCCATCGGCGCGGTGAATTTTACCGGTGATTTCCCAGTGATCCTCACGCGGGACGGCCCGAGTCTGGGCGGATTTGTCTGTCCGGTCACCATTGCTAAAGCGGAACTGTGGAAAGTCGGTCAGGTTAAGCCGGGTGATCGTATCCGTTTCCATCCTATCAGCGCAGATGAAGCGCTGGCGCTGGAACAGGCGCAGTCTGACTGCGTTTCCACGCTGGCAGTCGCTCATGCACCTGCATTTGACGTGCCCTCGCTGGCGATGACAGAACACGGCTCTGCAACGGTGTTGGCTGCCGTGGCCGCCACTGCGACCACCCCCGCTGCCGTGTATCGTCAGGCAGGAGATAACTACGTTCTGATTGAATACGGCGACAACGTGTTGGATCTGGCGCTGCGGTTGCGCGTCCATCTCCTGATGGCAGCGATTCGCGCCTCAGAAACCGCAGGGATCGAAGAACTGTCGCCCGGCGTGCGGTCGCTACAGGTGCGTTATGACAGTCAGGTTATCCGCCAGCGTGCGCTGCTGGACATGCTGCTGCATCTGGAAAATCAGCTGGGTGACGTCAGCCAGATGAAAGTGCCGTCGCGCATCGTCCATTTACCGATGGCGTTTGAAGACAGCGCCACACTCGGTGCGGTGGAGCGCTACCGCGAAACCGTACGCCCCAGCGCGCCGTGGCTGCCGAATAACGTCGATTTCATTCAGCGTATTAACGGATTAGCGAGCCGTGAGGAGGTGCGAGACATCATTTTTGATGCCAGCTACCTGATTCTGGGGCTGGGCGACGTTTATCTCGGCGCGCCTTGTGCGGTGCCAGTCGATCCGCGCCATCGCTTATTGAGTTCCAAATACAATCCGGCACGCACCTTTACCGCTGAAGGCACCGTCGGCATCGGCGGAATGTACATGTGCATCTATGGCATGGATTCACCGGGCGGCTATCAACTGGTGGGGCGCACGTTGCCTATCTGGAACAAATTTCTCAAAAACGATCAGTTCATTGCAGATGAACCGTGGCTGCTGCGTTTCTTCGATCAGGTGCGGTTTTACTCGGTCAGTGAAGCAGAGCTGACCACGTTGCGTGAGGATTTCCGCGAAGGACGTGCTGCGATCCACATCGAAGAAACCGAATTTGATTTCGCTGAACACACCCATTTCCTGACGGAGCAGGCCGACGATATTGCCGCATTCCGCCAGCGTCAGGCTACCGCGTTTGAAACGGAAGTGGCGCTGTGGCAGCAGGAGGATGACAGCTCACCGGAGGAAGTGATTTCTGCCGCGCCTGTGGAGAACGACGAGAGCGCGTTTCAGGTCAGCGCGGACATGAACGGTAACATCTGGAAAGTGCTGGTGAAGGTGGGGGATGTCATCGAAGCCGGACAGCCGCTGATTATCGTCGAAGCCATGAAGATGGAGCTGACGATTAGCGCACCGCAGTCTGGTCGGGTGAAACGCATTGGTTGCCAGCTGGGACGACCGGTCAGCCCCGGCGATGCCTTGCTGTGGCTGGAGTAAGAACCGATTGAAACGAAAGCGAAAGCCTGAATAAACGGACCAACGGTAATAAACGGTGAGGCGGAGAACACGATGCGAGCAGGAACACAAAAGAGCAGTAAAGATCGCCCGGAAGCGCTGGCGGAGCGGGTCTATCAAACGCTGAAAAACGACATTTTCGACTTTCGTCTGATGCCGGGTGACCGCTTTAGTGAAAATGAAATTGCTGAACGGATGTCGGTCAGCCGTACGCCAGTGCGTCAGGCGCTGTTCTGGCTGGAACGGGAAGGCTATGTCGAAGTCTATTTCCGCAGCGGCTGGCAGGTTCGTCCGTTTGATTTCGCCTATTTCGAAGAACTGTATGACTTCCGCATCGTGCTGGAGCGTGAAGCCATTCGACGGCTGTGCGGAATGCCGCCGGGGCGCTGTGCCGAGTTATTGGCGGATCTGAAACGCTTCTGGATTGAAGAACCGCCTCTGGATGACGGCAAGATCGTTTCCCGCTACGACGAAGGGTTTCACCGCGGGCTAGTGACAGCGGCGGACAATAGCGAAATGGCGCGGGTTCACGGCGAACTGACGGAGAAAATCCGCATTATTCGGCGTCTCGATTTCACCCGCGAGGATCGTATCGACGCGACCTATAAAGAGCACGCCCGCATTCTGCTGGCGATACTACAGCAACACACCGAGGAGGCGCAGCGCATTCTGACCGACCACATTGCCGTCAGTAAGGCCGAAGTCAGGAAGATCACCCTGCACATGCTACAGCAGGCGCGGCCTCAAACTGTTTCACCGCAATCCGTTTCAATGTCATCCGTTTCAATGCCATCTGTTTCAACGGAAGGCATTTCATCTGACGCATCACACGATTCCATTCTCACTCAACACGACTTAAGGGCTAATAAATGAAAAGACGTTCATTGCTAAAAGTTTTTGCGCTTTCTGCGACGGTGGTTGGCATGGGGTTGACCTGGAGCGTGCAGGCGGCGGACACCATCAAAGTCGGCATTATGCATTCACTGTCCGGCACGATGGCGATTTCGGAAACGCCGCTGAAGGATGTGGCGCTGATGACCATTGATGAAATCAACGCCAAAGGCGGCGTGTTGGGTAAAAAACTGGAGCCGGTGGTGGTCGATCCGGCATCAAACTGGCCGCTTTTTGCCGAAAAAGCCCGCCAGCTGCTGACGCAGGACAAGGCAGCGGTGGTGTTCGGCTGCTGGACATCGGTGTCGCGTAAATCGGTTCTGCCGGTGTTTGAGGAACTGAACGGATTGCTGTTCTACCCAGTGCAGTATGAAGGTGAAGAGATGTCGCCGAACGTGTTCTACACCGGTGCCGCACCGAATCAACAGGCGATTCCTGCGGTGGAATACCTGATGAGCGAAGACGGCGGGGCGGCGAAACGCTTCTTCCTGCTGGGTACCGACTATGTTTATCCACGCACCACTAACAAGATTCTGCGCGCGTTCCTGCATTCCAAAGGTGTGCAAGACAAAGATATTGAGGAAGTTTATACGCCGTTTGGTCACAGCGATTACCAGACCATTGTGGCCAATATTAAGAAGTTCTCGACGGGCGGCAAGACGGCGGTGGTGTCCACCATCAACGGTGACTCCAACGTACCGTTCTATAAAGAGCTGGCGAATCAGGGAATCAAAGCGACCGATGTCCCCGTTGTTGCGTTCTCGGTCGGTGAAGAGGAACTGCGTGGGATCGACACCAAACCGCTGGTCGGCCATTTAGCGGCATGGAACTACTTTGAATCGGTCGATAACCCCACCAATGCCGACTTTGTAGAAGCCTACAAAGCCTATGCCAAAGCGAAAAACCTGCCGAACGCTGGCACGGTGGTGACTAACGATCCGATGGAAGCGACCTATGTCGGCATTCATATGTGGGCGCAGGCGGTAGAGAAAGCGGGTACCACCGACGTGGATAAAGTCCGCGCCGCGATGGCCGGCCAGACCTTTGCCGCACCGGATGGTTTTACGCTGACGATGGACAAAACCAACCACCATCTGCACAAGCCGGTGATGATTGGCGAGATTGAGGAAAACGGTCAGTTCAACGTGGTCTGGCAGACGGATAAACCGGTTCGCGCACAGCCGTGGAGCCCGTATATCGCCGGTAACGATAAGAAACCCGATCATCCAATCAAAGCCGCACAGTAAGCGTCGTTTTCCCCCGTCCAGCATACCGGACGGGATATTTTCTCTCTTATATGGCGGACATTGCGATGATGAGCTGTCGATTATCTACGTTTGTGCTGTCGCTGTGTCTGATGCTTCCTTCGCTGGCACAGGCTGGGCCTGCGGCCGATTTCGCTGCGACCAACCGCACGCAACAGGCCGAACTGTTGCAACAATGGGCCGTTGCGCCGGATCCCGCCCGTTTACCGCTGTTACAGGCACTGCGCGATGAATCCGTGGTGCTCGATCAGAACCAACAGCCATTTAGGGATGTGCAGGGGACGTTAACGCCGCTGGAAGGACACGTGGAGCCGGTTGGCGCGACCAAAAAGCTGTTTATGAATAACCGCCTGCGTGTGCTAATTACCACCGCGCTGGCCTCACATCAGCTTGTTAGCGACGATGCCGCAACGCGTCTGAATGCCGTACGGCAGTTGCAAAGCGCGAGCAGTGCGGACCAATTGCCGCTGTTGGTGCAGCGACTTGAGGTAGAAAAAGATGCGCAAGTGCACGATGCGCTGACTATCGCGATTGCGACCAGGCAGTTAAGCGATCCCAATCCGCAAGTGCGTCTGGAAGCGGTTAAACGCTTAGGGCAAACCGGCGATCCGCAAATGCAGGCGCGTTTGCAACCCTTGACGCAGGCGCAAAATGAGCCGGATACCGGCGTGCGTGCAGCAGCGCAGGAGAGTCTGGATCAGATTAAGCAAAGTTTGATCATGGGCGATCTGCTAGGGCAGGCATTCACTGGACTGTCGCTCGGTTCTATTTTGCTGCTGGCGGCGCTGGGGCTGGCGATCACGTATGGGCTGTTGGGCGTCATCAACATGGCGCACGGCGAAATGCTGATGTTGGGCGCCTACGCAACCTGGCTGGTGCAGTCACTGTGCCAACAGTTTGCGCCGAGCTGGCTGGCTTATTACCCGCTGCTGGCACTGCCTGTCGCTTTTTTCATTACCGCTGGCGTCGGGATGGCGCTGGAGCGCACGGTGATCCGTCATCTGTATGGCCGACCGTTGGAAACGCTGCTGGCGACTTGGGGGATTAGCCTGATGCTGATCCAACTGGTGCGGATGCTGTTCGGGACGCAGAATCTGGAAGTGGCGAACCCCGCGTGGCTGTCCGGTGGGCTGCGTCTGTTGCCGAATCTGGTGCTGCCGTATAACCGCATTGCGGTGATCCTGTTTGTCCTCGGTGTGCTGCTACTCACCTGGTTATTGCTCAATAAAACTCGCCTCGGCATGAATGTCCGTGCGGTGACGCAAAATCGGGCGATGGCGGACTGCTGCGGTGTGCCGACCGGACGCGTCGATATGCTGGCTTTTGGGCTGGGATCTGGTATCGCTGGGTTGGGCGGTGTGGCGTTGTCACAGCTAGGCAACGTCGGGCCGGAATTGGGACAGGGCTACATTATCGATTCATTCCTTGTTGTGGTGCTGGGGGGCGTCGGGCAGCTTGCCGGAACGGTGGTAGCTGCATTCAGCCTCGGCATTCTCAACAAAGTGCTGGAGCCGCAGATTGGTGCCGTGTTGGGCAAAATTGTCATTCTGGTGCTGATCGTACTGTTTATTCAGAAGCGGCCACAGGGGCTGTTTGCATTCAAAGGACGGGTGATTGACTGATGACGCAACCTATTACGCAATCTATTAAACAGCCCATGACGATAACCCTGACGCAGCGCGCGCCGCGACTGATATTTGGCCTCGGTTCGATCGCTTTTCTGGTTTTGCTGACGCTGCCATTCCTCGCGCTGTTGCCCGCAGAGCATCCGCTGGCGATGTCAACCTATACGCTAACGCTGATCGGCAAAATCCTATGCTATGCGATTGTTGCCGTCGCGCTGGATCTGGTGTGGGGCTATGCCGGGCTGTTGTCGCTCGGACACGGCCTGTTTTTCGCGCTGGGTGGTTACGCGATGGGCATGTACTTAATGCGACAGGCTGCGGGTGAAGGAATGCCTGCGTTTATGTCCTTTCTGTCGTGGACGGAACTGCCGTGGTTCTGGGCGGGAACCCAGTATTTCGCCTGGGCGCTGTGCCTGATTGTACTGGTGCCGGGCGTGCTGGCTTTTGTCTTCGGCTGGTTTGCGTTCCGCTCCAAAATCAAAGGCGTGTATTTCTCGATCATGACGCAGGCGCTGACCTACGCGGGCATGCTGCTGTTCTTCCGTAACGAAACCGGTTTTGGTGGTAATAACGGATTTACCGGTTTTACCACGCTGCTCGGTTTCCCTATTACAGCGACGGGGACGCGCATCGGGCTGTTTGTCGCCACCGTGCTGTTGTTAATTACCAGCCTGCTGGTGGGCTTTGCGTTGGCGCGCAGTAAATTTGGCCGTGTGCTGACGGCGGTGCGTGACGCAGAAAATCGTCTGATGTTCTGCGGCTACGATCCGAAAGGCTTCAAGTTGTTTGTCTGGACACTTTCCGCCGTGCTGTGCGGGCTAGCGGGGGCGCTGTATGTGCCGCAGGTCGGCATTATCAATCCTGGCGAAATGTCGCCGACCAACTCTATCGAAGCGGCTATTTGGGTGGCGCTGGGCGGGCGGGGAACGCTGATCGGGCCGCTGCTTGGCGCGGGCATCGTCAACGGGGCGAAAAGCTGGTTTACCGTGGCCTTCCCCGAATACTGGCTGTTCTTTTTGGGGCTGATGTTTATTCTCGTCACGCTGTTTTTGCCGCGTGGCGTGATTGGATTGCTGACGAGGAAGAAACATGACTGAGCTTGTATCTGTGCCGTCGGTTCCGGCACCGCCGGTTGCTTCACCGCCCCAGTTTGCCCAGTCGCACCCGTCGGATCGTCATCGTCATCAGACCGATCCGGTGCTGCAACTCGACAAAATTAACGTGAGTTTTGACGGTTTCCGGGCGCTCACCGATCTGTCGTTGCAGATTGGCGTGGGAGAGCTGCGTTGCATTATCGGCCCCAACGGCGCGGGGAAAACCACGCTGATGGATGTCATCACCGGTAAAACGCGACCAGATAACGGCAACGCGTTTTACGATCAGTACACCGACCTGACGATGCTATCGCCGGTAGAAATAGCCCGCGCGGGAATCGGGCGGAAATTCCAAAAACCGACGGTGTTTGAAGCACTGACGGTATTTGAAAACCTCGATATTGCGCTGAAAACCGACAAATCAGTGTGGGCGAGTCTGCGTGCCAAACTAAACAGCGAGCAGCGTGACCGGATTGACGAAACGCTGACGTTGTTGCGACTCAGCCATGAACGGCAGCGACCCGCAGGGCTGCTGTCGCACGGGCAAAAACAGTTTCTGGAGATCGGCATGCTGCTGGTACAGGAACCCCATCTGCTGCTGCTTGATGAACCTGCGGCGGGGATGACCGACGCCGAAACGGCGTACACCGCCGAACTGTTCCGTAGTCTGGCGGGTAAACACTCGCTGATGGTGGTGGAGCACGATATGGGCTTTGTCGAGAGCATTGCCGACCGTGTTACCGTGCTGCATCAGGGGCAGGTGTTGGCGGAAGGGTCGCTGCGCGAGGTGCAGGCGAATGAGCAGGTGATTGACGTTTATCTGGGGCGCTAACATGTTAGAGATTGCTGAACTGAATCAATACTACGGCGGCAGCCACATCCTGCGCGGCCTGTCCTTTGAGGTCAAAGCCGGCGAAATTACCTGCCTGTTAGGGCGCAACGGTGTGGGGAAAACCACGCTGCTGAAATGCCTGATGGGGTTGATTCCGGCGAAATCCGGCACGATTCGCTGGCAGGGCGAAGCGATCAATACGCACAAGCCTTACCAGCGTGTGCAGGCAGGCATTGCCTATGTACCGCAAGGGAGGGAAATTTTTCCGCGTCTGACGGTAGAAGAAAATCTGCTGATGGGATTGTCGCGCTTTCCGGGTAAACAGGCGCGGCAGGTGCCGGATGAGATCTACCAGCTTTTTCCCGTATTGGATGAGATGAAACAGCGGCGCGGCGGCGATTTGTCCGGCGGGCAACAGCAGCAATTAGCGATTGGGCGGGCGCTGGCCTGTCAACCACAGTTGCTGATTCTGGATGAGCCGACCGAAGGCATACAGCCATCGGTGATCAAGGAGATTGGCGCGGTGATTCGCCAACTGGCACAGCGTGGCGACATGGCGATTCTGCTGGTCGAGCAATTTTACGACTTCGCCGCCGAACTGGCCGACAGCTATCTGGTGATGTCACGCGGAGAAATCATCCAGCGCGGTCGAGGTGAAACGATGGAACAGGACGGCGTGCGGGGGCTGGTCGCGATTTAATGTGTCCACGCTGCTAGGACAAAAGTTTCAGGCCGAGCGAGCAAATTGTGTACAATGCCGCCTTAAACAGATAATGCATTGTTTATCTTCAGTTAAAAAGGAAAGGGAACTTAAGGATGAGTAAACGCTACGAAATATTGGATGGCAGTAAAGCTGCCGCTTCAAAGGGCGGCTTGGTATATACCGAAGTTTTGGGATGGATCGACCTCGGCCATGCGCAGGGGACGGACATTAGAAACCTTCTCAGCAAAATTAACCAAGGCGAGGAATCAGGACAGGAGCGCTACAATGTTACCTATTCACAGGGAATGTCGGATCCTTATCGCATTGTTCGTTCGGGAAAATTTATTACTTGGAGAATCAAAAAAGGACGGCCGCAACACGAAAGAATCAGTATTGCGCTGGCAATGATGATGACAGTGGCCCAAAAATTTGAAGCTTTCCAGGACTCGTTCCCCAATAACCTCGTAACAGACAGCGGATTCAGCGGCGAGGATTTGGTTTCCGATTTGTTGGGTTTTTACCGAGCTGTGTCTATTCAAAATCCTTTTCCTATGCTACGTCCCGTCAGCAAAGAAGAAGCACTTAAACGATGGGATTATTACGGTAAGATCGGTTCTTTCAAAAACGATAGATTCACACCACTCCTTTTCCCCGATCCTGAACGATTTCTCAATAACGCCAGACCGTATAGGGGAGTTTTACCGCCATTTATGCAAATGGTCACTCCCTACAACGACTTCGAATCTGGAAATGTTGGTGTCGCTAGCCGAGATGGATCTTTTATCGACTCAGCAAAAAATAGGACACTAGAGCTATGAGTAAATCGCTGAAATTTTTTGCAGCGATCGGCATCATCGTTGCTGCTGCAGTCATTACGATATGGCCCTACATCAAAATGAATTTTGCCAGCAGCGCGCACTATACCGAGCAGGATAAAAGGGAATATGCGTTCTATACTCCGTATATTTTGAAAAACATGCCGCGCATTACAAACCACTATGACTTCAATTTTTCGAACGTAACGGGCCCGGAAGCTAAAGTATGGACGGTGAACTTCTATGGCACTGACGATACCAGCAAGGTTCATACTTATTTGACGTCGATGGGTTATAAGAAGCAGGAGCGTTGCGATGTTGAGGCTGAATGCTGGCGAACGGCGGGCACACATGACGTTGTGACGGTGGCGACGTTTGATACCGATAAGAGCGTGATGGTTCAGGTTTATAGCAGTCCGTATGCTGAACGATTATCGCTTGAGTAATCATATAAGGACGCAGTGGCTCTACTGTTGTCAAATCACTGTGTCATTCTTGCTTTGCCTTATCTGATTGTATTTTGCATTGAGCGGTTTTAAAGGAAACACATATGAATTATCATATGTGTTAACTGAGCGTATCGAGAACCCAAAATGCTACAGCCCGTCCAACTCTTCAAAATCCTTTCCGATGAAACTCGGCTATCTATCATTCTGCTGCTCAGCGAAGCGGGAGAATTGTGCGTCTGTGATATCTGCGCGGCTACCACGGAGTCTCAACCTAAAATTTCCCGTCATATGGCGATATTGCGCGAGTCAGATTTAGTTCTTGATCGCCGAGAAGGGAAATGGATTCATTATCGATTGTCTCCACATATGCCAGCTTGGGCCGCAGCAACGATTCATACCGCATGGCAATGCCTGCGTGATGACGTGCGACAGCGCTTAGCTAACTCTTCATCATCTGCATGCTAAGTCATGAGATATATCTTTTTTTTCATATGTGTAGGAGTCTGAAATGTTATTGGCAGGAATGATATTCTTACCTACTTTGATCCTCGTGATTTGGCAACCCAGAGGACTCAGTATCGGTTGGAGTGCCAGTATCGGTGCCGTATGCGCACTGCTTAGTGGAGTGATTAGCCTCAGTGATATTCCTGCGGTTTGGACGATCATCTGGAATGCCACTGCCACGTTTATTGCCGTCATCATCATCAGTTTGTTGCTTGATGAGTCGGGTTTTTTTGAATGGGCGGCACTGCACGTATCCCGATGGGGAAACGGACGCGGGCGTCTGCTGTTTACCTGGATTGTCTTGTTGGGCGCGGCTGTTTCTGCATTGTTTGCCAACGATGGCGCGGCGCTCATCCTCACGCCGATTGTGATTGCTATGTTATTGGCGTTGGGCTTCAGCACAGGCACGACGTTGGCGTTTGTTATGGCTGCCGGATTTATTGCCGACACGGCTAGCCTGCCGCTCATTGTGTCTAATTTGGTTAATATTGTATCTGCCGATTTTTTCGGTCTCGGTTTTACTGAATATGCCTCGGTCATGGTGCCTGTCGATGTCGCAGCGATTCTCGCGACGCTGGTTATGCTGCATTTATTCTTTCGCAAGGATATCCCCGCAACTTACGACGTATCGCGGTTAAAAGTACCCGCCAGTGCCATTAAAGATCTGGCAACGTTCAGAGCGGGTTGGATTGTTTTGGTACTTCTGCTTATTGGATTCTTCGTCCTTGAACCGTTGGGCATCCCCGTCAGCGCTATTGCGGCCGTGGGTGCCATTATTCTGCTGGTAGTGGCAAAAAAAGGTCATGCCATCAATACGGGGAAGGTACTGCGTGGCGCACCGTGGCAGATCGTCATCTTCTCGCTCGGTATGTATTTAGTAGTCTATGGCCTGCGCAACGCGGGGTTAACGGAATATCTTTCCAACATTTTGAATCTGTTTGCGGAGAAAGGGCTGTGGACTGCCACACTGGGCACGGGCTTTATCGCTGCGTTGCTTTCCTCGGTTATGAACAATATGCCCACCGTGCTGATTGGCGCGTTGTCCATTGACGGCAGCACGGCATCCGGTGTAGTTAAAGACGCGATGATTTATGCCAACGTCATTGGTTGCGATTTGGGCCCAAAAATCACCCCCATTGGTAGCCTAGCGACGCTGCTCTGGTTACATGTGTTATCACAGAAAAACATGACGATCAGTTGGGGATATTATTTCCGCACTGGGATTGTCATGACGCTGCCTGTGCTGTTTGTCACGTTGGTTGCGCTGGCGCTGCGGCTATCCATCACGTTGTAATGAGAGATTGATATGAGCAAAATAACGATTTATCACAACCCAGACTGCGGCACCTCGCGTAATACACTCGAGATGATTCGTAACAGCGGCACAGAACCCACGATTATTTACTATCTTGATACGCCGCCTTCCCGTGATGAACTGGTCACACTGATTGGCGACATGGGGATAACGGTGCGTGCTTTGTTGCGCCAAAACGTAGAACCTTACGCATTATTGGGGCTAGCGGAAGAACGCTTTACTGACGAGCAACTCCTTGAGTTCATGTTGCACTATCCGATCCTGATCAACCGTCCGATTGTGGTTACCCCACGAGGAACCCGGCTATGTCGTCCATCAGAGCTGGTGCTGGATATTCTCCCCAATCCGCAGCGCGGCGCATTCACCAAAGAAGATGGAGAAAAAGTCACTGATAAATCGGGTCAGCGCGTGAAATAGAGCCAGAAGGGAGACATCTGGCTCTATGTGGTATCTCACAGCACCTTATTCAAAAAGTTGATCGTTCTTGGGTGGCGAGGGTGGTTTAGTACCTGCCAGGAATCCCCGCTTTCGACAATTTTTCCATCCACCATAAACACCACGCGGTCAGCGACTTCGCGCGCAAAGCCGATTTCATGTGTGACGACGACCAGCGTCACGCCTGATTGTGCGAGTGATTTGATCACGTCCAGCACTTCACCGACCAGTTCGGGGTCGAGCGCGGACGTCGGTTCGTCAAACAGCATGACTTTCGGCTTAAGCGCCAGCGCACGAGCAATGGCAACACGCTGCTGCTGACCGCCAGACAGATGGCGGGGATAAGATTGCGCTTTATGGCGCAGGCCGACGCTTTCCAGCAAGGTAAAGGCGATATCTTCGGCCTCCTGACGTGAATACAGCTTATGCGCCAGCGGGGCTTCAATGATGTTCTCCAGCACGGAAAGGTGTGGGAACAGATTGAAGTTCTGAAACACGTAACCGACGTTGATGCGCTGGCGTAAAATGTCCTTTTCTTTCAGCTCATAGAGCGTATTCCCCTTGCGGCGGTAGCCGATATAGTCGCCATCGATACGAATAAACCCTTCGTCGACGCGTTCAAGATGGTTAATCGTGCGCAGCAGCGTAGATTTCCCCGATCCGGACGGGCCGAGGATCACCGTAACGGAACCGGGCGCCAGCGTCAGATTAATATCGTCCAGCGCTTTATGCTGACCAAAATGTTTTGCCACGTTACGGATCTCGATCAGCCCCTGTGCATTTCCTACCTGTGGCTGCGCGGTCGTGCGCGCATGAGCGAAATAATCAATAGCTTCAGACATGGTGAATCTCCAGAATCGAGTGAATTAACGGGCTACTTGCGCGTCAGGAAACGGACGAGCCTCTGGCGCGGCGTCGGCGGCATTTCACGCACGGCACCGCGGGCGACATAGCGTTCCACGTAGTATTGGATGACGGATAGCACCGTGGTGATCAGCAGATACCAGATGGTGGCGACCATCAGCAGCGGAATGACTTGCTGGGTACGGTTGTAGATGACCTGAACGGTGTAGAACAGCTCAGGCAGCGCCAGCACGTAAACGATCGACGTCCCTTTTGCCAGACTGATGATCTCATTGAAACCGGTGGGCAGAATCGAACGCAGCGCCTGCGGCAGAATGATGCGTACGGTACGGCGACCACCGGTCAGCCCGAGCGCGGCAGAGGCTTCAAACTGTCCGGCATCGACACCAAGAATACCGCCGCGAATAATCTCTGCCGTATAGGCGGACTGCACCAGCGTCAGACCAAGCACGGCGACGGAAAATTGATCCAGTAAGTCAATGGTCGGATAGTTCAGGAAGACGATAGAGGTAAACGGAATTCCCAGCGCCAGCTCGTCATAGAGATACGAGAAATTGTAGAGAATGATCAGCACCAGAATCAGCGGCAGCGATCGGAATAGCCAGATATACAGCCACGATAGCGTGGACAGCAGATAAGACGGCGAAAGCCGAGCCAGCGCCAAAGCGGTGCCAAAAATGATGCTGAATAATGTGCCCAGCGCGGTCAACAGCAGCGTTTGCCCCAGACCAGCGAGAATGACCGGATTGAAAAACCACTCGGCAAAGACCGCCCATTCCCAGCGCGGATTTAGTGCGATTGACTGAACTATGCCGGAAAAAATGAACAGCGAAAACAGCGCGCCAGCAAAGCGAAAGGGATAGCGCGCCGGCACGATGCGCAACGGCGCGTCCGGTGCCTGGTTCAGTGGGGCTTGCTGAGAAGATGTATGTAGAGATTGCGTCATAGTCGATACCCTTTGAAGGTGATCCTGAAAAACGTCCTTTTGCTTTTAATCACCACACAGGGTGAATCGCAGCGTGTTGGGTCAACACACTTTCAAATGGCGAGCGATAAGATCGACTTCTGTTGATCGGGCCGCCCGAGGCGTTGCTGCCTCAAACAGCGCTTTCTTGAATGGCAGTCGTCCATCGTAAGGCGGAATACTGTAGGTCACGGGATCGACATTGATGTCGAACTGCGGGGTATAGCCGTGGCTCAGGTAGAGGCGTACCGCTTCAGGCTGGCGGAAGCCGGTGGTCAGGAAAAAGTGCTGATAGCCTAACCGACGGGCATGTTGCTCCAGTTCCTGCATTACTTTTCCCGCCAGACCCTGACGGCGTAATGAATGATCTGTCCATACTCGCTTAATTTCTGCGGTGGTGCTGTCG
The DNA here is from genome assembly GCF_013449375.1 of Pectobacterium sp. CFBP8739. GTDB lineage: Bacteria > Pseudomonadota > Gammaproteobacteria > Enterobacterales > Enterobacteriaceae > Pectobacterium. The sequence goes on from NZ_JACDRR010000005.1 coordinate 157,711, forward strand.
TAGCGTTTAAACGCGCCGGTGGCAATCGGTACGCCCCGACGCAGCAGCGCAATAAAAATGCCGTGCGGTTGCTGGTAGATCCCCGGCGGGTCGTTTTCCCGTTCGCCAAAAAAGTCGCCATAACGCTGCTCATATTCCGCGAACAGGCCGTCGATAATGGGGGCCACGATAGGGTCCTCGGGCTGGGTAACAATGAAGATGTCGTCGGACATGGTGTGCTCCTGATTCATTAACACATTACGGGCTATCGGTAACGCGCATGGCGGCCGATAGCCATAGGGCGGGGTTAATCGCCCAGTCCCGGCGGGTTGATTTCAGAGTGATCGATACGCTCGATACTTTCTCCCCAGCGCTTTAGCACCTGGTCGTATTCGCCGCTTTTAATCACGCCGTTCAGCGCGGTATTAATCGGTTGTACCAGCCCATTGCCCTTGCGCGTGGTGACCGCGATATGTGCGATGTTGGGATAACCGCCGTTGACCGTTCCAACATGCTTAATCTTGCCGGTCAGTTCGGCTTTGTAAGCCCCAGTCACGTTCGGGCCGAAATAGGCATCGGAACGACCAGATTGCAGACTCAGGTTGGCGGCGGCATCGTCCGTGACATAAACCGGCTGAAAGGCGGGCAGGCCGTTAGCGCGATTCTGCTTATCCCAAGCCAGCAGTACGGCTTCCTGATTGGTGCCGGAGCCAACAATAATCTTCAGCCCGGCGATGTCTTTCGCTTCTTTGATGGACTCGATCTTACTGGTGGATTTCACATAGAAGCCGAGTGAGTCGATACGATAGGTGGCGAAATCGAACTTTTCTTTACGTGCTTTAGTCACAGTGACATTGGTTATGGCAGCATCGTATTTTCCGGATGTGACGCCGAGCGGCCAGTCTTCCCATGAGGTCGGGACGATGTTCAACTCCAGCCCGAGGCTGTCGGCCACCAGTCGGGCGATATCGGGTTCGCTGCCCACCACGGTTTTGTTATCGTCGGCGAGAAACATGAGTGGTGGAGACGAACCTAACGCAGAAACGGCGACGGTAAACTTACCCGGCGTGACGAATTTAAAATCAGCCGGAATTTGTGCGATAGCTTCTGCGTTCTTCGGCGCATGGATCGGCTGCTGATTAGCTTTCAGGTCAATAGCCGCCTGTGCGCCGAACGTTACAGAAAGCGAACCGAACAGTGCTGCCGTCAAGAGTGTCGTCAAGCGTGATGGGCACAGGCGATATGCGTTGGATGATGGTGCGATGGTATGGACAATCTCTTTTTGCATTTTATTTTCCCTTGCAGGTGATTATGGTGACAGTGTCACTTTTATGGTGGTGTTATGTCTAATTAATCGCCGATACCCGGTGGATTCACGACGGACTGTGTGATTTTTTCATCATCTTCACCCCAGCGATCCAGCACTTGCGCGTAGCTGCCGTTGTGGATCGCGCCATTGATGACGGTGCTGATGGGTTGGGCCAGACCGTTACCTTTTTGCGTGGTGACTGCGACGTAAGCGACGGTCGGGCCTTTGCCCACCATGCGTGTTTTACCCGTCAGCGCCGCTTTATAGGCCCCGATGGAGTGCGGACCGAAAAATGCGTCGACACGCCCAGACTGAATGCTCAGGTTGGCGGCAGCATCGTCTGTGACGTAGACAGGCTGTACGGGAGGAAGACCGTTGGCACGGTTTTGCCGATCCCAGCCCAGCAGAATGTTTTCCTGATTGGTGCCGGAACCGACAATGACTTTCAGACCCGCTACATCCTCTGGCTTATTAATCGACGTAATCTTACTGGTCGATTTCACGTAGAAACCCAGCGTATCAATGCGATACGTGGCGAAATCGAACTTCTCTTTGCGGAGCTTAGTGACGGCGATATTAAAAATCGCGGCATCGTATTTCCCGGCAGTGATGCCCAGCGGCCAGTCTTCCCAGGAGGCCGGAACCAGTTTCAGCTCCAGCCCGAGGCCGTCGGCTACCAGTCGAGCGATATCAGCATCACTCCCGATAAGCGTTTTATTGTCGTCAGCCAGCAGTGATAGTGGCGGCGAGCTGAGCGCTGAAACAGCAATGGTCAGCTTCCCTAGCGTGACGAATTTGAAATTAGCGGGAATCTGCGCGATGGCTTCAGCGTTTTTTCCAATGCGAATGGGATTCTGATTTGCCTTCAGGTCAATACGGCTGACGAATCCGGTGTCTTGCGCCTGCACGTGGGTTACCAGCACGGTGCTCAGTACGGCCGCCAGAGTCGTCACAGCAAGAAAAGGGGAACGCTTCACGATGAATCTCCTGTGGCGCAAATTAGCGCGTGAATTGATTCACCGGATAATCCAGCGCCAAATTTTCCCGCAGCGTGTAGCCGGCATACTCCTGACGGAACAGGCCGCGCTGTTGCAGCAAAGGAACGACGCGATCGACAAAGTGGTTGAGCGTATCCGGTGTGCCGCCCTGAATGATGAAACCGTCGGCTGCACCGTTTTCAAACCAGAGTTGTAAACCATCTGCCACCTGCTCAGGCGTACCACTGAAGACGGGGCGCGGTGATGCGGCCTCCAGCGCGACCTGGCGTAACGTTAAGCCTTTTTCCTGCGCGTTGCGTTTGATTTCGTCAGTGGTACTGCGGAAGCTGTTTTTCCCCAGATCGCCGATATCGGGGAAAGGCTCATCCAGCGGATGCTGTGAGAAGTCATAGTGCTCAAAGTAGCGCCCCAGATAATTGAGGGCGTCCTCAATCGTGACCAGTTGGGCGGTTTCCTGATATTGACGCTCCACGTCTTCCGCGTCGTTGCCAACAATCACACTGACGCCCTGAAAGATGTGTAGCTGATCGGCCCGGCGGCCGTTTTCTTCCAGCTTCTGTTTTACCTCGCGGTAATAACGCTGTGATTCTTCCAGCGTGTGTTGATGGGTGAAAATGGCATCGGCGTGCTTGGCGGCCAGTTTTTGGCCGTCTTCCGATGCGCCAGCCTGAAACACAATAAGGCGGCCCTGCGCGGATCGGCCGATATTCAGCGGCCCCTGTACCGAGAAAAATTCGCCTTTATGATTTAGCGTATGCAACTTCTCAGGATCGAAGAACTGTCCGCTGGCTTTGTCGCGAATAAAGGCATCGTCTTCCCAGGAATCCCACAGGCCTTTTGCCACCTGAAGGAATTCATCGGCAATACGATAGCGCAGCGCGTGTTCCGGATGCTGCGCACGGGAAAAGTTTTTCGCCGAGCCTTCCAACGGTGAGGTCACCACGTTCCAGCCCGCGCGACCATTGCTGAGATGGTCGAGGCTGGAGAATTGCCGGGCCGTGGTAAAGGGTTCGGAATAGGATGTCGAGAGCGTACCGACCAGGCCAATGTGCGTGGTAACGGTCGCTAACGCGGACAGCAGCGTTAACGGTTCAAAGCGATTAAGAAAGTGAGGGATAGATTTTTCATTGATATATAAGCCGTCTGCGACGAAGACAAAATCAAATTTCCCTTGTTCGGCTTTTTTTACCGCATCAAGAACAAAACCAAAATTAATACTAGCGTCTGGCACGACATTTTTATGTCGCCATGCGGACATATTCCCTGCTGCACCCTGTAATATTAAACCCAGTTTTAACTGTCGCTTGGTGGCGGTTTGCTTTTCACTCATTGTCAGATGCCTTTTTATTAATTGAATGTGTTTGTTATTAATTGAGCGAACGTATTGTTCATTGAATGCGCTCCCATAAAGGTGAAAGCGCGCCATCAAACGGAATTCACGTATTCAATGGGAGGTTAATCAAGCGTTAATAACGTGTTTTTACTATTGATGAGGCGAGGCGTGATGTAAAACAACAAAAATGGATAATAAAATTCAAAAATTTCAGATGATGACGCGGCTTATTTTGTTAGTATCATGTTAACGATCATGTCTCTTCGCCGTATCTAAAGGAAGTATTGAATGTCTGATTTGATAGCTGAACGACACGTAACCGCGAATGACGCGGCGTTCTCTGCTGCGGCTGTTACGGTTGACCGGCAGGCGTTTCGCGATGCGATGGCAAGGCTGAGCGCTGCGGTTAATGTCGTGACGACGGATGGCCCAGCGGGTAAAGCTGGATTTACGGCTTCCGCGGTGTCCAGCGTCAGCGATTCGCCCGGTACGCTGCTGGTATGTTTGAATCGCGGTTCGTCGGTGTATCCCACGTTTCAGGCGAATACGCATTTGTGCATCAATACGTTGGCTTCCCATCATGAAGCGCTGTCGACGCTGTTTGGTAGTCGCTCGTCTACCGAAGAGCGGTTTGCGGCGGCGGAGTGGGACGTGCTGCACACCGGATCACCGGTGTTGCGGGATGCACTGGTTGCGTTTGACTGCCTGATTGAGGAAGTGGTGAGCGCGGCGACGCACGATATCTTTATTTGCCGGGTGTTAGCACTGAAGCAGGGCGAAAGCACCGATGGTCTGGTGTATTTTTCCCGCCGTTACCATGCGGTTCGTGGTTAATCTGTATCACTTTCTCGCTTAATTCCGACCGTTTCACGATCGAGATACCCGGAGCAACCACGGGGTGAGGCATCCCTGCGGGAACCTCATCCCCGTGTCTCTCCTAATATCGGATTAATGTAATCAATACCCCTCTGCACGAATTGATCGTGCAGAGGGGATTTTATTTGTAGAACAAGGTATTACGATGAAGACAGTACGGCCTGCGGCGGAGTGACTTTCGTGGTACGCAGGCGATGCAACGCAGCCTCCGCCAGCTGTGCGAAATAGCGTGAGGCTGGCGCAATCGCGCTTTCATCCGGATTGAACTGAGGGTGATGCAAGCCAAATTCGCTGTTTGAGCCAATGCTGACGAAGGTGCCCGGCACGTCCTGAAGATAAAGGGCAAAATCCTCGCCGCTCATTTGCAGTTCGGCATTTTCCACCTGATAGCCCGCATCTCGGGCAATCTGTTTGCTGAAATCTGCCCATTCGCTGGTATTCACGATCGCTGGTGGGCCGGGATACCACTTGAGTTCCGCTTTTGCGCCCAGCGCAAGGGAGATGCCGCTGATCAGTTGTTCAATGCGTTCCGGTATTTCCGCGCGGATTGCAGCATTATAGGTGCGTACCGTGCCTTCTAATTCTACCGTTTGCGGCAGTACGTTCCAGGTGTTGCCACCCTGAATGCGCGTAACGCTGATGACCAGCGATTCCAGCGAACTGAAACTGCGGCTGGGCAATGTTTGTAGCGCATTGACGATATTGCAAGCGGTGACGATGCTATCGATGCCCTGTTCGGGTTTGGCGGCGTGTGCGCCTTTGCCCGTAATGTGAATGGCGAAGCGATCGACGTTGGCATAAAACGGGCCGCTGCGTGTGGCGAAGGTGCCAGCGGGAAGCTCAGGCGCGTTGTGCAGACCGAAAACGGCGGCGACATCGGCGAGTGCGCCGGCGCGGATGAGTTGTTTAGCGCCGGTAGAAACTTCTTCTGCGGGTTGGAAAAACAACCTGATTTTACCCGGTAAGACAGATTCGCGTTTTTTCAGCAAACAGGCAGCACCCAACATCACGGCGGTGTGGAAATCGTGTCCGCAGGCATGCATGACGCCAGCGTGCTGAGAGCGAAACGGCACATCGGCTAACTCTTCAATCGGCAGCGCATCAATATCAGCCCGCAGCGCAATCGTCGGGCCGCTACCGTGACCGATCTCGGCAACGATGCCCGTGGTTAAGGCTAGGGGCAACAGGCGGATGTCTTTCTCTTGTAGCCAGCGGGTAATGTGAGCGGTGGTTTGGTGTTCCTGATTGGACAGTTCTGGGTACTGATGCAGGTGCCGTCGCCAGTTAATTAGCTGTTGCTCGAATAACGTATCACAACAGGGGATAGATTCAGCCATATCAATACACCTCCTTAACAAAACTCAAACATGATAAAGGTAGCCGATAGCGGCTCAGTGGATAAATACCATCTGGTTATATTTCATGCCTTTTTATGCGCTCGACTTTTCATTCATTTATTATGAATATTTCTGCTAACAAAACCCGTTATTGATATTTATATTTCACGCCGTTATGCAACATGCTTCTATTCTGTTTTTTCTCTGGCCGAATTTTATTGTGAGGCTCTATTTAGAATAAGAGGTTTGGGTGAATATATTTGTATCGAGCGATCTTGAAATAAGCTGTTTCTTTTAATAAATAATGCTGACGAATAATCACTGAAAATAAGGAAACATCGTGGGATATAAGCTCAGTTTATTAGATCAAAGTCCGATCGCCGAAGGAATGAAAGCGGCACAGGCGTTGGCGCAAACCGTGGCGCTGGCGAAAATGGCAGAAGCACTTGGCTATTACCGCTTTTGGGTTTCCGAGCACCATAATTCCGATGAGTTGGCGGGATCGTCTCCCGAGGTCTTGATCACCTGGTTGTTGGCACACACCACAACGCTGCGTATTGGTTCCGGCGGTGTGATGTTGCAGCACTACAGCCCGTATAAAGTTGCGGAGAATTTCCATGTGATCAGCGCACTGGCGGGTGGGCGTGTGGATTTGGGGATCGGCAAAGCACCGGGTGGGCTGCCGCTGGCGACACGGGCACTACAGCAGGAAATCGGTGAGACGCAGCGGGTTGCCTTTACGGAGAAGCTACATCAGCTAAACCACTTTCTCGACAGCCATGACGAGACGGCCGAACGCCTGAACGCGACGCCATTACCTGAACAGGCGCCACAGCGCTTTCTGCTGGGTGCCAGTCAGGAGAGTGCGCGGTTAGCGGCCTCACTGGGTTGGAATTTTGTGTTCGCTGGGTTCATTAACGCCAGTGAAACGCTGCTGACGGAGTCTCTCCTGAGCTATCGGGAGTTGAAGCCCGCCAGCGCCCAGACGCTGTTGTCGCTGTCGGTGATTGCCGCCGAACGCCATGAAGAAGCGGAAGCGCTGGCTAGCACGCAGCATAATTACAAGGTTTATATTGAGAACAAACCGCCGCTGACGGTAGGCAGCCAGGAGCAGGCCGACAATTTCGTTCGACAGGCGGGCGCAACGGATTTCCGCATCGTTCAGGAGCCGCGCAATGTGCTTTACGGCACGCCGGAATATATTCATCAGCGTCTGGATAGCTACCATCAGCGCTTTGGCGTGGATGAGTTCATCATTCATACGCCTGTAACGTCACCCCGCGAGCGTGAGGCGTCGATTCGGCTGCTGGCACAGCGCTGAAAACGTGAGCGATGACAAGGCGGTGCCGCCGTTTGATCGGTAACCTGATTCGGTATAGCAGAATAGTCAGGGGGAGATAATGGCGGTGCCAGAAAGCAAGGAAGCCTTGATCAAGGCAATCAACAGTCAGTTTGCGCTGTTAATGAAGCGAATCGAGGCCGTTCCTGACGAACGCGCATTTTTGCCAGAAATGGCAGGGCATGCGCAGGGAACGCAGATGAGCGCGGCCAATCTGGTGGCGTATTTGCTGGGCTGGGGCAATCTGGTGCTGAAATGGCATGAGGACGAAGAGCAGGGTAACCCCATCGATTTCCCCGAGACGGGCTACCAGTGGAATCAGCTTGGTTTACTGGCGCAAAAATTCTATCAGGACTCTGCCCATATTACCGATTGGTCTGAACTGGTCGCGTTGCTTGTCGCGAATAAACGGGCGCTCATCGCGCTGGTGGAGCGCTATACCGATGCGCAACTCTATGGTGAATGTTGGTACGGTAAGTGGACGCGTGGTCGGATGATCCAGTTTAACACTGCCTCGCCTTATAAAAATGCGGCTGGACGGCTGCGCGCGTGGGAGAAAAACAAGTAACCCACTGATAAAAAATAAAAAAGATAGTACTGATTGTTTGTCTTCTCTTTCCCTTTGTCAGTGGTGCATCAGCGGTGCTTTTTCAGACAAAACCTTACATATTCCCCCTGCTTGATTGTTCTATACTCAGTAATAAGCAAGATAAGTTTTACTGACAGAGAAGATGAATAGGGGGAAGAAAAATGATTGGTCTCAACCTAGTTTATCCAGTGTCATATAGCTCCATGCCTGACAAACCTGATCATGTTCAGGGCATTTCCCGCTCGTCTCAGCTGTCTGGTTACCCTAATCAGGACGCGTCTACCCGAACCCGGACGACGTACGACAATAGCGCGTCGGTCTTTAAGCCACCCATAGCCGATGGGGTTAATCGCCCAACGGCAAATAACCAGCTTAACGTTTACGTTTAAGACGGTATCAAGCGGATAAAAATGGGCAATCACGTACTGTAACCGATTGTTTTCGGTGCGTAGGTTGCCCTCTTTTTTTCACTTTATTTGCATCAAGCCCTCCTAAAAAAGCATTTTCTTCTATAGTAGTCATACGCTAGGGATAGTCGGTTTAATCGCGTATTTTTTAGCGTGTCGGCTTCCTAAACTTCATCGCTTTTGTGATTAGCTCAGTCCTGAGCTGGCAATGTTGCTGCGCAGAGCTAAACGTAATCTGGTGGGCGGCTCTGTGCCAGAAGCGGACATCTTGCACGCGATAACAAAAGGTGGGGGATGTAACTTTGCCTGAGAGGTTATGCTAAAGGAGCTTATAAACGCCTGTCTCCCAGTACCCTTTTCCGGTACTGGTGCGCTTTTCCCAGCCCAACGATATCAAATCCTTAGCTATAAGACGGTTCATAATCCCGTGCCCTATTAGCAGCACGGGGCCGGTGTTGTCTCTGGCATGCTCTACCAGCATGTTTGTAGCTTGACGGGCGCGCCTTTTTGCCAACGCTAAAGATTCAGCTTTTTGTGACATACCGCAAAGCCACATCAGACGAAAAAAAATAGCCCAGCTGTAGGGAGATAACTTAATGACAGGAACCAGATATACAGGCAGCTCCGCTTCCCTGAATACTTTATCGATTATCTCAGACTCTAAATTGAGATTGCGTGCAGAAGAAATTGCTCTGGGCAGGGGGCTGCTGAAAACCATTAATGCCCTGTGAGCTTGCACGCGACTAGCTTCAGGTGGTTGATCACAGCCGATACAAGAAAGGTCGTATTGCTGAATCCAACTGGCCATTTCATGAGTAGCTACTTTTCGGGCGCCAGTAAAGCTGGGTTTACCGTGACGCATCAGAATAATTTCCATCGCTTGGCTCGTCCTTTCATTAACGTCTGGTCAGAAGGTACAACTTTTTATAGGTAGATACTGACGTAAAATATTTTGGGTTTGCAACTTTAATGTCCGCACCTCGCTCAATGCAGCCTGTCAGATTTGATTCTGTTCTGCCCGCGAAAACAGTCAGTTCAAGTCTAAGCTAATGTAGTTATCTGCAATCTACGGGTGGTCCGTTTTTGTTGCCGTGAAAAACGGGGTCTGAAACGACCCCGTAGCGGATTCTGACGGGTTGGTTACAAGTACGGCCCGTTCTGAATAGAATCTCTGACCTGCAATTCCGACACGAACAGATTGTCTTTCGAGAAATAGCCGCCATCCAGCATCGCGATCAGGCGGTTAATCACTTCGTTGATCATATCGCTCACCGGATCTTTGACGCTGGAGAGTGACGGCTTCAAAAACGGGGCGGTGGGAATATCGTCGAACCCGACGACAGAAACGTCATGTGGGACGGCAACGCCTGCCTCATCCAGCGCTTTTATCGCGCCAATCGCCATATCGTCATTGCTGGCGAGAACGGCACTGAATGATACCCGGTTATCGCGCAGGGTGGTAATGGCAAGCGACCCGCTGCGCGGCGTCCATTTTCCTTTCACAATCAATTCATCCCGTACCGCGATATTGGCCGCCGTCAGGGCGTCTTTATAGCCGGAAAGGCGTTCGATAGCGGTCGGCGAATCCAGCGAACCGGTGATAAACGCGATATCTCTGTGGCCACGCGCAATCAGATGTTGCGTCGCGTTATAGCTGGAACCCTTGTGATCGCAACAGATACAGTGGCTCTGGTGTTTCCGCAGTTTACGGTTAACCACCATGATCGGCTGTTTGTGCTTCTCGATGATGTCGTCCATTTCATCCACGGTGAGAAAACGGGGATAGATGATGATCGCATCACAGCGTAACCCCAGCAGGAATTGAATTGCGGCACGCTCTTCATCGGCGCTGTGTTTGCCATCGACCAGAATTAGCTGGCGCCCGTTGTCTTCCAGTTTCTTGGCGGCCTGTGACAGCAGCTCGTTAAAATAGCTGCCGTTATAGAGCGTGTTGGTTACCACCAAACCAATACAGGCGGATTTGCTGGTCGCCAGATTCCGCGCCAGTAAGTTTGGCCGATATCCCGTCTCCTCAATGGCCTGATAGACCAGCGCTTTGGTTTCTTCACTGGTATAGCCTTTGCCCGATAGCACGCGCGACACCGTCGCTTTTGATACGCCTGCTTTCTTCGCCACTTCCTGCATTGTCGACATGGGACATCCTGAGACGTTGAATACTCCCGTCATTTTACACACTTTAGGCCGGTAGCAGGGTGATGAGTGCAGAACCAAAGCGATCGAGGGGAGTAATACGCCATTCATGACGATCTCGATCACATAAGAAAAATATTCATAACAAAATTATTGAAATTGCATTCATATATAAACACTATCATGTGGAACCGGTTACCCATCGGCGTTTCATCACGTGGCATGGAGCAGGGATACCGGCATGAATACTTTCATAACTGTATGAAATTGAATAATAGATGTGCGCGCATCAAGTGATATTCCCGTTTTGGACGTGTTGAACGGTGTGTTGAATTGGGTGTAGCGCGCGCAATTACGAGAGATTGTCTATCCATGTCAAAGAATTATGCGGCTGTATCCCGTTCGATCGTTGATGCCATCGGTGGGGCTGATAACATCGCCGCCGTGACGCACTGTATGACCCGTCTGCGCTTTGTGCTGAAAGATAATGATGCGGCGAATGTGGCCGAATTGAAGGCGATAAGCGGCGTGTTGGGCGTCGTGAAAAATGATAACCAGTGCCAGGTCATCATCGGCAACACCGTTTCTCAGGCGTACGCCGAGGTGGTGAAACTTCTGCCAGAAGGTGCGGATGCTGAAAAAGCCGTGCCGGTGAACAATAAAATTACGCTGCGACGCATCGGCGCGGGCATTCTGGATGCGCTGATTGGCACGATGTCACCGCTCATTCCAGCGATTATCGGCGGCTCGATGGTGAAACTGCTTGCCATGATCCTCGATATGACCGGGTTGTTTGAGAAGGGCGCGTCGACGATAACGATTCTGAACGTGATTGGCGACGGTGCGTTCTTCTTCCTGCCGATCATGGTGGCAGCGTCTGCGGCGATAAAATTCAAAACCAACATGTCTCTGGCGATTGCTATCGCTGGGGTGCTGGTTCATCCGACGTTTATCGATCTGATGGCAAAAGCGGCGCAAGGGCAGCAGGTGGTGTTTATGGGGTTGTCCGTCACGGCAGTGAAATACACCTACACCGTGATTCCGGCGCTGTGTATGACCTGGATTCTGTCTTACATTGAAAAATGGGTAGATCGCATTACGCCAGCGGTGACCAAAAACTTCCTGAAGCCGATGTTAATTGTGCTGATTGCCTCTCCGATAGCCATCATGCTCATTGGCCCGATTGGGATCTGGATCGGTAGCGGTATTTCTGCGGTCGTGTACACCGTACATAGCTATCTTGGCTGGTTGTCTGTTGCCATTATGGGCGCTATTTGGCCGCTGCTGGTAATGACCGGTATGCACCGCGTGTTTACCCCGACTATCATTCAAACCATCGCCGAGACGGGTAAAGAAGGCATGGTGATGCCGTCTGAAATCGGCGCAAACCTGTCGCTGGGTGGGTCTTCACTCGCAGTTGCCTGGCGCACCAAAAACCCGGAACTGCGTCAGACCGCGCTGGCAGCGGCGGCATCGGCGATTGTTGCCGGGATCTCTGAACCTGCGCTGTACGGCGTGGCTTTGCGCCTGAAGCGTCCACTGATTGCCTGTTTAATTACCGGCTTTATCTGTGGCGCCGTTGCCGGTATCGGCGGGCTGGCCAGCCATTCAATGGCGTCGCCGGGGCTGTTTACCAGCGTACAGTTCTTCGATCCTGCCAACCCAATGAGCATTGCCTGGGTATTCGGCGTCATGATTTTGTCTGTCGTGATTTCCTTCTTTGTCACCTTGCTGCTGGGCTTTGAAGACATTCCGGTAGAAGAAAAACCGGAAGAGAAACACGTACAGGGTGATGCGGTTTCCGCACCGCAGCACGCAACGAATACGAATTAAGTGAAGCACTAATACGAAGGAGAAGAGCGTATGTCTGCATCAACATTTCCCGATGGATTCTTATGGGGGGGCGCGATTGCGGCCAATCAGGCAGAAGGCGCGTACCTTGAAGGCGGTAAAGGGCTGACGACGGTAGATATGATTCCCCACGGCGTGAATCGTCTGCCGGTGAAACTGGGGCAAGAACCGCGTTTCGCGCTGCGCGAGGATGAGTTTTACCCCAGCCATCAGGCGATCGATTTCTATCATCGCTATAAAGAAGATATCGCGCTGATGGCGGAAATGGGGTTCACAGTGTTCCGTACCTCTATCGCCTGGAGTCGACTCTACCCGAACGGCGATGAGCTGACGCCCAACGCAGACGGCATCGCCTTTTATCGCGATATGTTTGCCGAATGCAAGAAATACAACATCGAGCCGCTGGTAACGCTGTGCCATTTCGATGTGCCGATGCATCTGGTCACCGAATACGGCTCATGGCGTAACCGGAAAATGGTGGAGTTCTTTGCGCGTTACGCCCGCACCTGTTTTGAAGCCTTTGACGGGTTAGTGAAATATTGGTTGACGTTCAATGAAATCAATATCTTGCTGCATAGCCCGTTTTCTGGCGCAGGGCTAGTGTTTGCCGATGGTGAAAATCAGGAACAGGTGAAATATCAGGCCGCGCACCATGAACTGGTGGCGAGCGCGCTGGCGACGAAGATTGCGCATGACGTTAACCCAGAAAATCAGGTCGGCTGTATGCTGGCTGGCGGTAATTTCTATCCGTGGTCGTGCAAACCGGAAGACGTTTGGGCGGCGCTGAATAAAGATCGTGAGAACCTATTCTTTATCGACGTGCAGGCGCGCGGCACCTATCCGGCGTATACCGGCCGGTTGTTTAAAGAGAAGGGCATCACGATTGCGTCCGAGCCGGGCGATGATGAGATTCTCAAGAACACGGTAGATTTTGTGTCCTTCAGCTATTACGCCTCCCGCTGTGCGTCGGCGGATATGAACGAGCACAACAGCAGTGCGGCGAACATCGTGAAGTCGTTAAAGAACCCGCATATCAAGGCGAGTGAGTGGGGCTGGGGAATCGACCCGCTGGGCCTGCGTATCACGATGAACATGATGTATGACCGCTATCAGAAACCGCTGTTTTTGGTCGAGAACGGACTGGGCGCGAAGGACGAGATTAACGCACAGGGCGAGATTGATGATGACTATCGCATCAGCTACCTGCGTGAGCACATCAGCGCGATGGCAGACGCGATTGGCGATGGTATTCCGGTCATCGGTTATACCTCATGGGGCTGCATTGATCTGGTCTCCGCCTCCACCGGTGAGATGAGCAAACGCTATGGTTTCATCTATGTCGATCGCGACGACCAAGGCGAAGGCACATTAGCCAGAAAGAAAAAGAAATCGTTCTACTGGTATAAGAAGGTGATTGCCAGCAACGGTGCCGACCTGAGTTAAAGGCAATAAGATCGCCCAGCGATGCCTATTCTAGCCCCCTGACGGAGACGTCTGGGGGCTATTTTTTTATCCAGACCATAAGAATGTGAATTGTGGTTGTCGATGTCTTTGTGCATAATCGAGCGATGTAGTTACGTATAAAAACCCATAATCGAGCATTAATGAGCATCATCATTAATCCTCTTCAATGCCTACCGGCACCGTTATACCCATGCGATAGGAAGGTAAAACACCATGAGCCAGTTACTTCCCGATATTGCCTTTTTTCATGAACTCGCCACGCTGGCCAGCCAGGAGACGCTACCGCGTTTTCGTTCCCTTACCGCAAACCACATTGAGACGAAGCCGAAAGAAGGCTTTCGCTTTGATCCGGTCACGGAAGCCGACCGAGAGGCTGAGCGGGTCATTCGTGAGCACATCACACGCTATTACCCCGATCACGCGATCATGGGCGAAGAATTTGGCCTGAGCGGGGAAGGCCCGGTGCGTTGGGTTTTGGATCCGGTCGATGGCACCCGACCTTTCTTGTGTGGCTTACCCGTGTGGGGAACGCTCATCGGCCTGCTGCACCATGAACGTGCCGTGATGGGAATGATGAGTCAGCCGTTTACTGGGGAACGCTTCTGGGCCGATGGTTCACAAGCGTGGCGCAGCGATTGGCGTGGGGAAACCCGTTTAAACACGCGCAAAGTCGTGTCGATTGAACAGGCCATTCTTCACACTACCTCGCCGGAAGCGCTGGCTATGCACCCTGCGGTTCGTTTCGCAGATCTGGCAGAAAGCACGCTCATGACACGCTACGGCGGCGAGTGTTACGCGATAGCGATGTTGGCAGAAGGCCAGATTGATATTTGCGTGGAATTTGCATTGCAGCCCTACGACATTGTTGCGCTGATCCCGATTATTGAGCAGGCGGGCGGCATCATTACCGATCTCAACGGACAACGAGCGGAAGCGGGTGGCACGGTTGTCGCGACCGGTAATCCAGAGCTGCACCAACAGGTGTTAGCCATTCTGAACGGAACACGATCATAGCTGCTGGTTTGTATCACCAGCAAAAGACAATGGCTGAGAAGGAATCATGATGAAAGTGGCACACGTTGCGCTATGGACGGCCGACTTGGCCGCGCAGGCGGCATTTTGGCAAGAGTTCTTCGCCGCGCAGGTGGGGGAAAAGTATGTGAGCCGGAATCGCCCTGGTTTTGAATCGCATTTCGTTCAACTGAGCGAAGGTGCCTCTATTGAACTAATGACGCTGCCGGTGCTGGCAGAAGCGTTAACCAATAAAGAAGGCTGCGGCTGGGCGCACGTCGCGATTTCGGTCGGGAGCAAGGCGGATGTCGAGGCATTAGCCAGCAAAGCGGCGGAACGCGGTATTTTAGTTGCTCAAGCTCGGATGACGGGAGACGGTTTTTATGAGGCGATCGTCAGCGACCCAGATGGTAATCTGATTGAGATAACCTCAGACTGATTTGGGACCCTTTTCTGTGCTGCACAAATTGCCTTCATTCGATCGACAACATACCGCGATGCTGATTTGCGCTGGTGAAATTCGGTTTGGTCCGCCTTATTTTTCGTTATCCATCGACGGGAAAGCCCTGGAAGATCGCGTTTTCGGCAAGGACATACTGTGGTCGCCGGATTCGCGTTATCTGGCAGTGCAAGAGTGGCTCTCCACGGCAGAACACGACGGCCCACAAACGGCGTTACTCTGCATTGATGTGCTTGAAGAACGGCAATGTCAGGTTTCTCAGGCCGCAGGGGGATTTATCGTCCCCGTGCGTTTCGAGGACGATAATGTAGAATAAAGTAGTCACTTTATTTTATTAATCATGAAGTCAATTCTTATATTTACTGCTGAATAATAAAAATCATTTTTATTATTCAGGTCTTTATAATACTTGCTTTTAGAAATAAAACTATCGCTTTCGTGCACCGCGTTCGAGACGAGAATACTATCTCAATCATTGGAATACGGAAATGATTGCGGTGATTATTAGTCAATTTACCAACTCATATTCCAATTCTACCAAAGATAGTCATTACACACGCAAGCGACAGCATGATGAATGCCGTAAACTACAAAGTATTTAATAGTAGCCAAATGAAATGCTTCTAAAATAATATGAAATATCTATTTTTAGTGATGTTCACCACAAAACAATAAGTTATATCGTGAAATACTACGGCGCACTCTGACCGCACGAATATACTGGTGAATGACCTCCAGTAAATCAGCATAATGTTTTTGGCAACGTATTAATATCGGTAGACAGTGTGGTCATTGATGACAATACCATTAAAATGGAGAGAATATTACATGAAGTATCCTACTTTATTTGGAGCATTAGCACTGAGTGTTTTCGTTAATGCCTACGCAGCAGGCGGTAATGGAGACTCCTCGACAGTGAGTTACTCCAATTCGCAATCTAACGTGAGCGCCACTAAGCCAAGTAATCAAAAAGCTGTCACGATCCACATGCTTGGTGACTCAACAATGACACACTATACGGATGCCCGTAGACCGCAAATGGGATGGGGTGAAGCGATGCCCCAATTCTTCAATTCAAACGTCACTGTTAAAAATTGGGCGCTTGGCGGACGTAGTTCGCGCAGTTTCTTTTATGAAGCCACGCGTTGGCCAGAGATCTTGCCTCAAATTCAGGCTGGTGATTATGTCATTATACAGTTTGGGCACAATGACCAAAAAACGGACGCTAGCTATGCCGCATACGGTACTTATGCATATTGTAGCGATGGAACAACCGATGGTGAGAAGTGTTCAGGCTCGCCGGATGCGATTGATCCGACAGTAGATAAATCAGAGCACTCGTACTACCAATACTTGAAAAGGTATATCACTGCGGTTAAAGCGAAAGGTGCATACCCTATTCTGATGACGCCGATTGTACGCAAATATTTTGCAGGCACGACGATCAAGCCAGAAGGCCTCCACAATGTGGGTGTCAAGAATGGTGAGATCTATGAACGTGGCAATTACCCAGCAGCGATGAAAAAGGTTGCTGCCAAATACAATGTGCCGATCGTCGACCTCACGACGGAAACCAAAACTATCGTAGAGGCTTACGGTGATGCGGCAGCCAAGGCAAATTTATATATTGCGGCGGATAGTACACACCCACAAATTCTGTTCGCCAATTTGATTGCCAAGCGCGCCGTCGAGGGAATGTCTAGGTTGGGAATCTTGAAGAATTACATGGTGTCTGTTACTTCGCTGATCGCTAGCCCGAACCCTCTTGCATGGGGTACGCGCTACACTGGGGTTGCGACGACGAAGGAGATGACGGTTTCCGCCTTCGATCTGAACCCTGATGTGGGCACGGTGACGGTTCAGTCTCCTTCTAAGAATTTTGAACTGTCGTTCGATCAAACGGCGTGGGGATCGTCACTCAACATTCCATACACGAATGGTTCTGTTACAAAAACCGTGTATGTCCGTTTCAAACCGTCCGATGCTGTAGATTACAACAAGGTAATTTCGTTTACTCTTGGGTCGTCTACCATCGGTTCTCTAGCCGTATCGGGCAAGGGAGTACCAGCGGGAGCAGGTCTTGATTCTTACGCGTCCTGGTTTAGCTCGGGTTCATCCCTAGCACCTGCCACAGATGGAATACTGACGGCAACGGATGCCACCGTAAGCAATCTAACGACCACAGCGGCCAAGGTGATGGCAGTCGATGGTCAAGATACGAGCGTAGTTCGCTATGTCGTGGATACCTGGACATCGCGTGACAATACAAAATATCTGCAATTCATGGCAACACCGACAGGCTCGTTGAACGCGAACAAAATATCGATGTATTACGCGACAAGCGGCGGTTCGACAGTGCAAGCCGATATGGAGTATTCGACCGATAACATCAAGTGGACGCGCCTTAATGGGAGCAAACCCTTGTCTTCAGCGAAAGATGTGATGACATACGTCGAGTATGACAACCTTGCTATCCAGGTCCCGTCAGGCAAATCCTTGTCTATCCGGATCTACCCGTGGAACACTGCGGGCACAGCGGGTAAATCCCTCGCGTTGTATGGCGTGAAGGTGGCAGGTAAAGTCTCTAAGTAAAAAACGTGATGAAAAGATCGTAGCCATGCGGCAATCTTTCAGATCGATGACAACGTCTAAAGCCCGCATATTTCGCGGGCTTTCTTCATGGTGTCTAGAGACTTCCAGCTAAGCTGGGGGGAGTTTAGGTATTGTTCCTTATAAGCGTTCTGGAAGCGTCTGATAACCATCACCGTGAACGTCCCATTGTTTCTCGCTTTCCATAAAAACGAAATACGCTGTGCCACGGGCTGTAAAAGACATGTGATATCGTTCAGTGAAAGTAACGGCGAGACGATGTTATTACTTTCTGAACCACGTGCCATTTTTCTCACCTTAGATTAATTGCTTGGCTTTCATAGCTCACCGCATGCGCTTCTGTCGGCGATGGAAGCTCCCATTTTGTCAGCATACCTTGCAGCGTTTTGTTGCTCAATGTGGTGTCCCGTTTGCTGTTGCGGCGCAGTAATTCTTGGCGTGGGCGCTCCAGATAAATAATCTCCACGTCTGCGCCGTAGGCGTAGCACAGATCCAACGTGCGGGTGCGCATTTGCTGGCTCAGGTGCGTGGCATTCCACACGAACGGTTCGTGCGTTCGCAGCAGTGAACGTGCTTTATCGGTCGCCCAGTGCACCGCTTTCCCTTCGTTTTCACCGTGTTTCAGCCCCAACTCGGTTCGCGCATCGTCGAAAGAAACCACGGGTAAATTAGGCCGATGCGTTCGCACCCAGGTGTCTTTTCCCGAAGCGGGTAAGCCGCACATGACGGTGACTTTCGAACCCGGCTCCTGAAACAGTGGATAATCTGGATGCACATCGGCACCGCGAAAATAGCTCAAGCGCGTATGGGCATCGACAAATGCTCTCGGCTGGCCGTAACAGCCTTCTTCCCGTGCCAGCTCGCGAAACAGCTCAATACTGTCGAGCACGCGTGCTTGATCCTAACAGATGCGCCCACGCATATCGGCTTCAGCCAGCGTTGCCAGCAGAGGGATGCTTAACTGCCACGATAATTCGCGAATCGTAAAGATCGGCGACACCCGACGCCGCTCATCCTCTAGGCAGTAAAACGGCACCTGATGCACCGCAATTAAGCGGCAAATCGCTTCCCGAATCGCAAACGGAACGCCGGCATCCCACAGCAGCACACGAGCGTCGATGGCGCCTTTGCGAGAATGCCCTGGCTGGCCAATCTGACCGGTTACCGGGTCAATCACCGTCGTGCGGTATTTTGCAACGTCATGTAGCAACGCGGCGAAAAACAAAATCTCCTGCTGCTCGCGTGTGGCAGTCTGGTAATCGGGAAGCTGCAAGAGCGACTCAATAACCATAATGGTGTGTGTCCAGACATCGCCTTCGCCGTGGTAACGCGGCTCCTGCGGCGTCTCCTTAGCGCGTTGAAGCACCGGAAACGCGTCCAGACAATCAGCAAAATCTGGCTGTGCGCCAGAGGGGGGGACCAATCCCCTAATGATATTCCAATCCATGATAATCATACTCCTGACTTATCGGGCATGGCGGCGGCGAGCGCGTCTAAAGAACGCAATGTATTCAGCCCCAGCATTTCCCAAGATACGGTTGGACAGGGTGCGTACAGATCAACGCCCTCAGCCAGTTGGTTCGGCAAAATCGGACGTCGGGAATGATGTGAGCCGCTGTCCAGAATGGTTTGGATGAAGTCATGGCGTACCAGCTTGTAGCGCGCCAGTACCTGTTCATCATCTTCCACCTTCAGATACAGGCCTTCCGAACGGTCCGATCTATCGGTTTGCTGCCAGCATAGCGCGAGCGGCAAGCCTTCACGTTGCACTGTGGATTCGAACGCAGTCTTCCAGCTCGGGCTTTTCGCCAACGAGCGGAACACCAGCTTCCACAGCAACGCCGGATTTGTTGGCATTTCTCCGGCGTAAAGTACCGGAACGGACAACACGGGCGAACCAGCAAGCATCGCGTGTCGGCGCGCCGTCGATAAAAAAATGCCGTCACGACGATCGTAAAGATCAAATTCGTGAAAGTAATGCGGCAGCCGATCATAAAACACGGAATGCTTGCTGTACGCCCATTCGCCGTACATCACGAAACGGTCTTCCAGTAGCTCAAGAAAACGCATTTCGTGCGCGGTGGCCCAGATCTTGAACTGGTTGAACTGCCGTTCCCGTGAACCGCCAACCAGATAATGGCCGCGCGACTGGAGCAGAAGTTCCGCCGTTTCATTGAAGGACACGCCGCTGTTCGCGCCGTCGATCTTTTCTTCGATCACGACGTAACGGCCTGCCAGCGCTTTCAGTGCAATTTGGTCCGACCCATCATCGCCGGACTGTAAACGCGAACCTTCCAGATGAGGGGTTCGCGGATATTTTAATAACGGTATTGAATCTAAATTCATATTTTTCGCCTGCTGCGTTATTGGCGCAGCCAGGCCCATCTACGGTAAAAAAGAGGGCCGACGAACGTGTTCTGGCGCGAGTCAATAGCTGGCCGCTGGCATTCCAGAGGTCAGAGTCGCGGGGAGGACGCGGGAGACTCGTTCTTTTCTCCACACAATCGCGGGGAAAGAAGGGAATTCGTACCGCAGCCAACGCTGGCGCAGACTGCGCCGAATCGAGGCTGCTCAATGCAGTCGTCGGCGGTTAGTGGGAGGCTGACGTACAGGGCACTTTGGGGCTCCAAATGACACATAGGGGTGAGTAAACGGCGCGATTCTAGCGAAGGAATCCTCCGACAACAAGTTTTTGTATAAAAAATGCTATGCTTTCCTGTAGTTGTAGAATGCGTTGTCGCGTGTAAACGTGGTAAAAAGGCCAGAGGTTATCGACGTTAGCGTGATAAGAATAGCGAATGGTGGGATAGGAAAATGCATACCATGAATAGCAGGGGAATATAATGAAAATCCGTGTAATAAAGAAAGGGATAGTGGGCCTGTTACTGGCACTGCCATTGTATGGTGTCGCAGAGACAACAGATCCAGATTTGTTTGCTGGCTACACCACGCAAGATCTTAACGCAGCATTACCCAACCAGCTAATCAACATGGTGCAGCGAAACAAAGTTCTTGATGTTCCCAACCATATGGTGCAAGCCGAGTATGTCGATACGACTACGGGTAATAAGGCATTAGTTTCACTGTTTATGTTACCGCCAAATAGCAAAGGAGCTATTCCGATTGCGTCTACGCCCGCTGATTTGGACGCAGTGATCGCCAGTACGGAGAAAGAGATGCTGCGTCAGCGCATCAAACCCGATCAGCGTGCGGGAAATGTTGATGAGGCAACACCTTTTCGCTGCCTACAAACGATCCTAAACAAGAAAGTCCTGCATTCGCTGTGTTCGACATTGATCAAAGGGCGTGTATTGGAAGTACAAGCCATCAATACGGTAGAAAATGTTAATGATACCGTTGAACTGAATAAAATCATCGGACAGCAGAATGAGTTCGTTATCGGGATGGGAAAAACGCTGCTGGCGCTGAAAAAATAATGCGCGAATTTCGCAAGCCAGCCGAAATTATGGTTGGATGGTTGATGACGATTCGCATTGGTGATTGTGTCGTCAATGCCCATACAATATGAAGTATGATGCGTGTAGTGACATGCCCGATTGACTCGGGCATGTGACCGTTATGCGCGCCAAAAGAAACGTGAAAAAAGAATTAGGATAGGGTAAATCTCCAAACGGCCCATTATCATCGCTGCACACATTAAATATTTAGCTTCATCTTTTAGTGTACCGAACGTTGAGGCCGTTTCACCAAACCCTAATCCCATATTGTTAATACATGCTGCGACGGTAGCGAACGATGTGAGTAAATCGTACCCCATCATATTCAGTATCCAGATGAAAAAGATGGTGAAAAGCATATAAAGGAAGAAGAAACTCCATACGGAATGCATAACACGGTCATTTACCGTACTACCACCGACTTTTATATTCATTAATGCGCGTGGGTGAGCCAGTTGATGTAATTCGTGACGACTTTGCTTCAGCAAAATCAAAAAACGTAATGTTTTAATTCCACCACATGTTGAACCAACGCAGCCACCAAAAAAACTCATAAATAACAAAAATACAATGGTGTGAATGGGCCAGTTTGCATAATCCGCTGTCGCCAAACCGTTATCCGTCATCATGGAACTGGCAAGGAAAAAGGCATGGATGAAACTATCAAACATGTCATACATCCCCGCGTGCCAAACTTGCCAAGTAGTGAGGAGGATTACAATACTCGCTACCAGCAGGAAAAAACGCAGCTCGGCGTTACGCTGAAAGGGCTTCAAGGTACGTTTGGTGATGGCGATATACCACAGGGTGAAGTTAAATGCGGAAAGTAACGAAAATGAACCCGCAACGAATTCAATCGCACGGTTGTTGTAAAAACCAATGCTTTCCGTTTGGGTCGAGAAACCACCTAGCGATACAGTCGATAAACCATGACATAAGGCGTCAAAAGCCGGCATTCCTGCAAGCATGTAAGAAAACGTGCAGGCTAATCCGAGTAATAAATAGGTTAACCAAAGACTGCGTGAGGTATCTGCCAGCCGAGGCGTCAATTTCTCTTCTTTAAATGGCCCTGGCATCTCAGACTGGTAAAGTTTTGCTCCACCAATACCTAATAAAGGAAGTACAGCAACGGCAAGGACAATAACCCCTAAACCACCAATAAAATTCAGTTGAGCGCGGTAATAAAGATAGGCATGTGGCAGTGAACGAACATCAGCAACAACCGTTGCCCCCGTTGTGGTGATGCCAGAAACACCCTCAAATAATGCATCGGCAAAGCTCAATCCCAGAGCGTCATCCTGCCACATAGGTATCGCGCTAATAAGAGAAAATAATATCCAAAACAGAACGATAATGATGAACCCATCTCGGGTCCGTAGTTGTATTCCTGCTCGACGGGTCAGAATCCAAGCGATACCGCCGAGAGAGAAAAAAGTAATGAATGTACTGAGGAAAACAAAGAAACTCTTCTCTTTGTTCAGTAACGCAATAACCATCGGTGGCAGCATGGAGAAACTGTATAGAAAAACTAAAAAACCACAGATATGTGTTACTACGCGAATTTGGGATGAGTTAATAGAATAATGATTTTTCAAATGAAAACTCCCAAATTTAAAACGAAAATCCACGCAACGGCGTGGATTTTGTGTAGATTGATGATCTTCATAAGATACGTCATGATCCCATGAGACAACAGAAGCGATTAGACGTTGAACAGGAAGTTCATGACGTCGCCATCTTTTACGATGTAGTCCTTGCCTTCTGAACGCATTTTCCCCGCTTCTTTCGCGCCTTGTTCACCTTTGTAGGTGATGAAATCTTCATAGGCGATAGTTTGTGCACGGATGAAGCCTTTCTCGAAGTCGGTGTGAATTTTACCCGCTGCCTGCGGGGCGGTGGCGCCGACAGGGATGGTCCATGCGCGAACTTCTTTCACGCCAGCGGTGAAGTAGGTTTGCAGGTTCAGCAGTTCATAGCCCGCGCGGATAACGCGGTTCAAACCCGGTTCTTCCAGACCTAACTCAGCCATAAACTCTTCGCGGTCAGCATCATCCAGTTCCGCGATATCTGACTCAACTGCGGCGCAGACGGCTACAACGACTGAACCTTCAGCGGCCGCGATTTCGCGCACTTTATCGAGGTACGGGTTATTTTCAAAACCATCTTCGTTGACGTTGGCGATGTACATGGTTGGCTTCAGCGTCAGGAAGCTCAGGTATTTGATGGCTGCTTTATCTTCATCGCTTAAATCCAGTGAGCGCAGCATCCCGGCGTTTTCCAACTGCGGTAAGCATTTCTCCAGCGCGGCCAGTTCAGCTTTCGCATCTTTATCGCCGCCCTTGGCTCTTTTCTGCACGCGATGAATGGCGCGTTCGCAGGTATCGAGGTCAGACAACGCCAACTCGGTGTTGATCACGTCGATGTCATCCGCTGGGTCAACTTTGTTGTTTACATGGATGATGTTGTCGTTTTCAAAGCAGCGGACAACGTGACCAATAGCTTCCGTTTCTCGGATGTTGGTCAGGAACTGGTTACCCAAGCCTTCACCTTTGGACGCGCCTTTTACCAGACCGGCGATATCAACAAATTCCATGGTGGTAGGGAGGATACGCTGCGGCTTAACGATTTCGGCCAGTTTGTCCAGACGTGGATCGGGCATCGGCACGACGCCGGTATTTGGCTCGATGGTACAAAACGGGAAGTTGGCCGCTTCGATGCCGGCTTTGGTCAACGCATTGAACAGAGTGGATTTACCGACGTTAGGCAGCCCAACGATACCGCATTTGAATCCCATGTTTATATCACCTTAAATAACTTATTAATCAGGCAATTACTATGTTTTGCCTGTCAGAATGGAAACATTTCGGCCGATTATACACGGAATGGCGATTTATCTCGATCTCCCATCCGCATTCTGACCAGTTTATGCCGGTTTGAAGGCATGCAAGCGGTTCATCGCCTTGATCATGTCTTCTTTCATCAGAATTTCTGTGCAGCGCACGGCTTCGTCAATGGCATCGTCGATCAACGTCTGCTCGCTTGTCGGCGGTTTACCCAGCACAAAGCCTGTCACTTTGTTTTTATCGCCCGGATGGCCGATACCAATACGTAAGCGATGGAAGTTTGGGTTGTTACCCAATTTGCTGATGATGTCTTTCAGCCCGTTATGGCCGCCGTGCCCGCCACCCAGTTTAAGTTTGGCAATCCCCGGTAATAAATCCAGTTCATCGTGGGCAACCAGGATTTCATCAGGCTGGATGCGATAGAAGGTGGCCATTGCCGCGACGGCTTTGCCACTCAAATTCATGAACGTGGTTGGGACCAGAAGGCGTACATCTTGCCCAGCCAGATTCAGACGGGACGTGTAACCAAAAAATTTGCTTTCTTCTTTCAGTGGCTGACGGTAAGCGTTCGCTAGACGATCGACAAACCAGGCGCCCGCATTATGGCGGGTGGCGGCATATTCAGCGCCAGGATTCGCCAGGCCGACAATTAATTTAATGCTGCTCACGGTATATTCCAGATTGCGTGCTTAAACTGACGCAGGGTAGCGTGATAAACGAAAGCGCTAGTTTACACACCGTATGCTGGATAGCAAAATCTCAGTGTTGGAATGTAAATATAATGTTATTTATTCAGTGATGTGATTATTCGGACTTTTGTCTATTCATTTGTTTCAACGTAAAAAAATACTCATCATTCCTTTTATCTGTGATCCTTCCCGCAATCATCCATGCACATTATTGTCTATAATTACATCAATAATAAGAAAGTCAGCGGTAATGGCACTCTGATTCATCCACAGAATTAATCTGGAGGTGGCAGATGAAACGTAAAAACGTGACAGTATTGGGTAACATGTTGATGGGGCTCGGTATGATTCTGATGATTGGCGGCATTGGCTTTTCCATCGCCAGCCAATTCCCTAAACTGAATGTCCCTGAATATATGACGTATGTTGATCTGGTCGGTATTTTCTCTGGTGCAATACTTTGGTTAGTGGGAGCACGTATTAGCGGGCGTGAGGAAGTCGCAGACCGTTATTGGTGGGTTAAACACTTTGATAAGCGTTGCCGCCGCCAACGTCACCCATAATCGTTAGCGCCATAGACGTTAATGAAAATTGAACATAAGAGCCGCTGTAGCTTCGCTATGGCGGTTTTTTGTTTTTTATAGCGATAGCGTTTTTTACAGTGATGAAAATAAGAAAGCCACCTTGTTACAGGTGGCTTCATCAGCGTTTGCGAGCGGTTACTCGGTCAGCCGCGATTAATGTTCAAACATCGCAGAAATAGATTCTTCGTTGCTGATACGACGAATTGCTTCGGCCAACATCCCAGACAGCGTTAACGTACGAACATTCGGCAGTGAACGAATGTTTTCCGCCAGCGGAATGGTATCGCAGACAATCACTTCATCAATGACAGAGTTCTTGATGTTCTCGTAAGCATTGCCTGAGAAGATCGGGTGTGTGGCATAAGCGAATACGCGTTTAGCACCACGTTCTTTCAGCGCTTCCGCCGCTTTACACAGCGTGCCGCCGGTGTCGATCATATCGTCAACCAGTACACAGTCACGGCCAGCGACGTCACCGATGATGTGCATCACCTGAGAAACGTTGGCACGTGGACGGCGCTTGTCGATGATCGCCATGTCGGTATCGTTCAGCAGTTTAGCGATGGCGCGAGCACGCACAACGCCACCGATATCAGGAGAAACCACAATCGGGTTTTCCAGATTCTGTTGCAGCATATCTTCCAGCAGGATCGGGCTACCGAATACGTTATCTACCGGAACATCGAAGAAACCCTGAATCTGCTCAGCGTGCAGATCAACGGTCAGAACACGGTCAACACCGACGCTGGACAGGAAGTCAGCAACGACTTTCGCGGTGATTGGCACACGTGCGGAACGCACACGACGGTCCTGGCGGGCATAGCCGAAGTAGGGGATAACAGCGGTAATACGTCCCGCGGAAGCGCGACGCAGAGCATCGACCATCACAACCAGTTCCATCAGGTTGTCATTGGTGGGTGCACAGGTGGACTGGATGATGAAAATATCACCACCGCGTACATTTTCATTGATTTGCACGCTGACTTCGCCATCGCTAAAACGACCGACAGCGGCGTCGCCAAGGCTAGTGTACAAACGGTTGGCAATACGTTGTGCTAGTTCCGGGATGGCGTTACCAGCAAAAAGCTTCATATCAGGCACGAGAAGAACCTCAGGCTTGCGTCCAGAGAAATATTGCGCCTGCCAGGCAGGGAGAACAACAGGCACAATATGCATACGGGTGTATGAATTAAGTTTGCTACAAACTGGCCGCATGGCAGCCGGTGTGTGGCAAAACCTAACGTTGCCCAGAAAGCGTACGTTGTAGCGGAGAGACGTTAACGCCTCGCGCGACGAAACCGTTTAGCCATTCCGGGGCCTGGTCAAGCACCTGACGGGCTGCGAACTCGGTGTCAAACTCTGCAAACACACAAGCCCCCGTTCCAGTCAGGCGCGCCGGGGCATATTCTAGCAGCCATGAAAGTAGCTGTTCAACCTCACGAAAACGTTTTCTTGCGATAGCTTCACAATCATTGACGAAGGTCTGGTTTAATAAAGTTTCTAAATCACGAACTGGCGAATTCCGCGTCAACTCAGGATCACTGAAAATCAACGGTGTGGCGATACTCACGCCAGGGTGAGCGACCAGATACCATTTTTCTGGTGGATTCGCAGGGGTTAGCTGTTCACCAATGCCTTCGGCAAAGGCGGAATGTCCACGAACAAACACGGGAACATCTGCACCCAATTGCAGCCCCAGTTCGGCCAACGTATCCACGCTCAGCCCGCTTTGCCACAAATGGTTAAGGGCGACCAAGACGGTTGCTGCGTTGGATGAGCCTCCGCCCAGTCCACCTCCCATTGGCAGGCATTTGTCGATACTGATATCTGCACCGAACCGAGCAGGACGAAGATCATGGCCTTCGCAGTGCTGCTGTAATAAGCGTGCGGCGCGGACGATCAGGTTTTGCTCATTCTCTACGCCATCCACGGGGGTAAGCAGGTTAATCTGGTCGTCATCACGTGGCCTAATCGTCAGGGTGTCACCGTAATCCAGAAATTGGAATAGCGTTTGCAGCAGGTGATACCCGTCTTTTCTCTGACCGGTAATATAAAGAAATAGATTCAGTTTGGCGGGGGCAGGCCATGTCTCGATAACCGTCGGTTGCATCGCTTATTTAACCATCCAGTTATTCATTTTCAGCTTAATATGCTGTTCACCCTGAACCAGTTCCAGACTGGTTGGGAGCGGAGGCGTCAGCTCGGTGTTATAACTCTGATAGCTGACATTCCAGTTTTGACTACCCTGACGATAGGTGATGGTTTTCAGCAGATAGCGTTCATCCAACGTGAATTCGGTCGCATCGCCTGGAATACCGAGAATCCACTGGCGCAGATTGTTCAGCGGAATAGCCATGCCAGTGAGTTGCTGAATCATGTATTCGGCATCTTTCCCCACGTAACGCTTACCCTGATTGTCGGTGATTTGCACGCCGTCAGGCTGAGCACGCAGTTCTAATTCGGTGCTGCCGAGCGGATTGGTCAGCAGCAGTCGATAACGCTGCGGCGGTGTGTCCTGCCAGAAGAAATTGGCTGATACTCTTTTACTATCGGAGATATAGGCAAAAGCGCCGCGTGTCTGATATTGGCTGAGCTGCTGGACCTTTTGCTGATGCTGTTGCCACTCTGGCGAGGTAGGGCTTTTACCCGTTTGGGTCGGTTGATTAATGCTACAGGCGGCAAGCAATACGCTGGCTAAAGGCAGTAAACGCAGGCATCGGACGGTTCTGGTTGGCATATCGGTCGTATCCTGTAAATGAAAGAAGTCCATGAAATACGTCACGCTAACGGGCTTACCGCTCAGCGTCAATGATTGTTATTCGTTAATCGCGTTTATTGTTTTTTGTCAAAAAGTGACTACCTCAGACGAGGTGTATCGCGTGCTGTCGCTTTTCTTGCTCTTCTGCATCAAGTAGAATGCGACTCAGACGAAATCCATACTAAGACCGGTATTACTCAGAAACAGCCTAATGACCCTGCTTGCGCTTGGTATTAATCACAAAACCGCACCAGTTTCTCTGCGTGAACGCGTTGTGTTCTCGCCAGATAAATTAGGCGTGGCCCTCGACAGTCTGCTACAGCAACCGCTGGTGCAGGGCGGCGTTGTGCTGTCTACCTGCAATCGTACGGAACTCTATCTTAGTGTTGACGGACAGGAAAATCAGCGTGAACAATTGATTCGCTGGTTGTGTGAATACCATCAATTGCACCCAGAAGAGGTCAACGGCAGTCTGTACTGGCATCAGGATAACGCCGCCGTTAGCCATTTGATGCGCGTAGCCAGCGGTCTGGATTCGCTGGTGTTAGGTGAACCACAGATTTTGGGACAGGTGAAGAAAGCGTTTGCCGAATCACAACGGGGTCATTCCCTGTCCAGCGAACTGGAACGGTTGTTCCAGAAGTCTTTTACCGTTGCCAAGCGCGTTCGTACGGAAACAGATATCGGTGCCAGCGCCGTGTCGGTGGCATTTGCCGCCTGTACGCTGGCGCGGCAGATCTTTGAATCACTGGCGGATGTTACGGTGCTGCTGGTTGGTGCCGGAGAAACCATTGAACTGGTCGCACGCTATCTTCGTGAGCACAATGTACAGAAAATGGTGATCGCAAACCGAACCCGTGAACGCGCGCAGGCGCTGGCGACGGAAGTGGGCGCAGAGGTCATCACGTTAGCTGAACTGGATGAACAACTCGTTCAGACCGACATTGTGATCAGTTCAACGGCCAGTACGCTGCCGATTATCGGAAAAGGGATGATGGAACGGACGCTGAAGGCGAGACGGAATCAGCCAATGTTGATGGTGGATATTGCAGTTCCGCGTGATATTGAGCCGGAAGTCGGCAAATTACCGAACGTTTATCTCTACAGCGTGGACGATCTGCACGCGATTATTCAGCATAACCTCGCGCAACGCAAAGCGGCTGCGGTGCAGGCTGAATCCATCGTGCAGCAGGAAAGCTCCGATTTCATGGCCTGGCTGCGTGCGCAGTCTGCGGTGGAGACTATTCGCGATTATCGCGCTCAGGCCGATGAGCTGCGTGCGGAAATGACGGCCAAGGCGCTGGCTGCCATCCAACAAGGCAATGACGTTGAAGCGGTGATTCAGGAACTGACGCACCGTTTAACTAACCGCCTGATTCACGCGCCGACTAAATCCCTTCAGCAAGCCGCTCGTGACGGCGACCAAAATCGGTTACAAATTTTACGTGACAGCCTTGGGCTGGACTAGCATTCATCTCTACTATTTATTTCTACTACAGGATTTAACCGCCCGCATGAAGCCTTCTATTGTTGCTAAACTGGAAGCGTTACAAGAACGCCATGAAGAAGTCCAGGCGTTACTCGGTGAGCCCAGCGTCATCGCTGATATGGATCGTTTTCGCGCGTTGTCGCGAGAATATGCTCAGCTCACTGATATTACTCGCTGTTTCCAGCAATGGCAGCAGGCGCAAGAGGATCAACAGACCGCAGAAATGATGCTGGACGATCCTGAAATGCGCGATATGGCGCAGGAAGAATTGAAAGAGGGTAAAGCGACCATTGAAGCGCTGGAGCAACAGCTCCAGGTGCTGTTGTTGCCGAAAGATCCCGATGATGAGCGCGGCTGTTTTCTGGAAGTGCGTGCGGGGACAGGCGGCGACGAAGCCGCGATTTTTGCCGGCGATCTGTTTCGCATGTACAGCCGGTATGCCGAATCACGCCGCTGGCGCGTTGAGGTGATGAGCGCCAGCGATGGCGAACATGGCGGTTATAAAGAAGTTATCGCTAAAATCTCTGGCGACGGCGTGTACGGTCAACTCAAGTTCGAATCCGGTGGCCATCGCGTGCAGCGTGTTCCTGCCACGGAGTCTCAAGGGCGTATCCATACCTCGGCCTGTACGGTCGCCGTGATGGCGGAAGTACCGGAAGCGGAACTGCCGGACATCAACCCGGCGGATTTGCGTATTGACACCTTCCGTTCTTCTGGCGCGGGCGGCCAGCACGTTAACACCACCGATTCCGCCATCCGTATTACTCACTTGCCAACCGGTATTGTCGTGGAATGTCAGGACGAGCGTTCACAGCATAAAAACAAAGCCAAAGCGCTGTCTGTGCTGGGGGCGCGTATTCGTGCGGCAGAAGTGCAGAAACGTCAGCAGGAAGAAGCGTCAACTCGACGTAACCTGCTTGGCAGCGGCGATCGCTCTGACCGCATCCGTACCTACAATTTCCCGCAGGGAAGGGTGACCGATCATCGCATTAACCTGACGCTTTACCGTCTGGATGAAGTCATGGAAGGGAAACTGGATACGCTGATTCAGCCCGTTGTGCAGGAATACCAGGCCGATCAGCTTGCTGCGCTGTCCGAGCAGGAATAATGACCTATCAGGATTGGTTACTCTCTGCCGCAACTCAGCTTGCGGCGGGAGAAAGCCCGAAACGAGATGCGGAGATTTTGCTGGGTTTTGTAACTGGCAAGCCCCGCACGTTCCTGCTGGCGTTTGGTGAAACTGAGCTGAACGCGGTTGAACAGCAGAAATTAGCTGAATTGTTGGCGCGTCGTGAACAGGGCGAACCTATCGCTTATTTGATCGGCGAGCGTGAGTTCTGGTCACTGCCGCTGGCTGTGTCGCCCGCTACGCTGATTCCCCGCCCCGATACCGAGTGCCTGGTCGAACAGGCGCTGCTGCGCCTGCCTCAAACGCCGTGTGCCGTACTGGATTTGGGTACTGGAACTGGAGCGATTGCGCTGGCTCTGGCCAGTGAGCGGCGCGATTGCAGGGTGACGGGTGTTGATGTTCAACCAGACGCTGTCGCGTTAGCGACGAAAAATGCCCGGCAATTGGGGCTCAACAATGCCTGTTTCTTGTCAGGAAGCTGGTATTCACCGCTTGATCAAACGCGCTTTGCGCTCATCGCCAGTAATCCACCGTATATCGATGCGGATGATGTGCACTTGTCGCAGGGCGATGTTCGTTTTGAGCCGGCCAGCGCGTTGATTGCCGCCGACAACGGGTTGGCGGATTTACGCACCATCATTGAATCTGCCCCGCATTATTTAGAGAACGGTGGCTGGTTACTGCTGGAACATGGCTGGCAACAGGCTGAGGCAGTGCGTCAGCTTTTGCAGGCACGCGGATTCACGCAAATAGAAACCTGTCAGGACTACGGTGGCAATGACCGCGTGTCATTAGGACGCTGGTTGGATATCCCAACGCATTAGGAGCAATGGACGTGATAACTCTTTACCCAGCCATGATATATCTGCATCTGGCAACGGTTGGCATCAGTATTTCTCTGTTTATTATTCGTTTTTTCTGGCTGTGTCGGCAATCAGCGTTGCTGCAACAGCGCTGGGTAAAAATCCTGCCGCATATTAACGATACCTTGTTATTAATCAGCGGTATTGGTTTAATCACGCTTAGCCACACTTATCCGTTTACTCCCGAGCAAAGCTGGCTGACGGAAAAGCTGTTTGGCGTTATTATTTATATCCTTCTTGGCGCGATCGCCTTGGGGAAACGCCCCCGTAGTCAGAACGTTCGCTGGCTGGCGTTTGTATCTGCTTTAATATGCTTTGGTGGGGTCGTGCTGTTGGCTCTGACTCAGTCACCGTTGCTGATGGAATAATTATGAGTGCTATTGCTGATTTTGAATTCAACCAGTCGCTGCTAAGTGATGGTGTCGTGTTGGTTTCACAGGCTATTCGCCGCGACTTTCCCGCTCAGGATGTGCGGCAAAATCTGCAACAGCTGGTTGAGAACGCTCGAGCCGCTATTCCTGACGATCTCGAACAAGATCTTCAGCTTGAAAAGCTGATTGAGTTGTTTTATCACACTTGGGGATTCGGCGGTGCGGGCGGGGTTTATCGCCTGTCTGATGCACTGTGGCTCGATAAAGTGCTTGAATCTCGTCAGGGGCTGCCCGTGTCACTAGGCGTTATCTTCCTGCACATCGCCAATGAGCTTGGTCTGCCGCTGATGCCGGTGATTTTCCCGACGCAGCTGATTCTACGTGCAGACTGGCTCGACGAAGAGATGTGGCTAATTAATCCGCTAAATGGCGATACGCTGAGTGAGCATGTGCTGGAAGTTTGGCTGAAAGGTAACATCGGCCCATCAACCCGTCTGCTGGATGAAGATCTGGATGAAGCAGAGAATGTCCTGATCGTGCGTAAAATGCTCGATACGTTGAAAGTTGCACTGATGGAAGAAAAACAGATGGAACTCGCGTTAAGAGCCAGCGAAGCGGTGCTGCAATTTGACCCGGATGATCCGTATGAAATCCGCGATCGCGGCCTGATTTATGCGCAGTTGGATTGCGACCATATTGCGTTGTCCGATCTCAACTATTTCGTTGAACAGTGCCCAGAAGACCCAGTGAGTGAAATGATAAAAGTACAGATTCACTCGATAGAGCAGAAACAGATTGTCTTGCATTAAAAAAACAGTCTTACATTAAGAACCCGTTTTACAGTAATGCAGCGTTAATTTATTTCCCGACATGAAGGTAAAAGTATGACGAATAAAGTGGTCAAGATAGGGGATATCCCGGTCGCCAATAATCTGCCTTTTGTGCTGTTTGGCGGCATGAATGTTCTTGAATCACGCGATCTGGCGATGCGCATTTGTGAGCATTACGTCACGGTCACGCAGAAGTTAGGCATTCCTTACGTGTTCAAGGCGTCATTCGATAAGGCTAACCGCTCTTCAATTCACTCTTACCGTGGTCCTGGTCTGGAAGAAGGGATGAAGATCTTCCAGGAACTGAAACAAACCTTTGGCGTAAAAATTATCACTGACGTGCATGAAGCACATCAGGCGCAGCCGGTTGCCGATGTGGTTGATGTGATCCAGCTTCCTGCGTTTCTGGCACGTCAAACTGACCTGGTCGAAGCAATGGCGAAAACGGGTGCGGTCATCAACGTGAAAAAGCCCCAGTTCGTCAGCCCAGGGCAAATGGGCAACATCGTCGATAAGTTCATCGAAGGCGGCAACGATCAGGTCATTTTGTGCGATCGCGGTAGCAACTTCGGTTACGACAACTTGGTTGTTGATATGCTCGGCTTCAATGTCATGAAGCAGGTTTCTAACGGTTCACCAGTGATTTTTGACGTTACGCACGCGCTACAGTGCCGCGACCCATTTGGTGCCGCGTCCGGTGGCCGTCGTGGACAAGTGACGGAACTGGCGCGCGCCGGTATGGCTGTTGGTCTGGCAGGGCTATTCATTGAAGCTCACCCAGATCCCGCGAATGCAAAATGCGATGGCCCGTCTGCGCTGCCGCTGGATAAGTTGGAGCCGTTCCTGCAACAGATCAAGGCGATTGACGATCTGGTGAAAAACTTCCCAGAGCTGGACACCAGTAAGTAATCTTCTGCTTACCGTCGATTAAAAAACCCGCGATATCGCGGGTTTTTGTGTTTATAAACGTTGGTTGTATTCTACAACGCAACACGATCGCTGTTATTTATAGAGATCGGCGCTGATGGTCATGTTGTTGCCTTTGCCTTCCCACTGTCTGGTGATGTGGTAATACTTGGCACCTTTCTCGCCCGCGCGTTTAGCAACAGCTTCGGATATTTGTGTAATATTGGTGTAGTTACCGCGGAACTGGATGGAATCGAAAGGCACCATCTGGGCCGCCGTGACATTATTCAGTTCCTGAATCTGTGTGCCATCAGATAGCGTTACCGTGTAACGTCCACCTTTTGACGACTGTGTTTCAAAGAAGTTGCCCACGCTGCGGCTAGGGCTATCCGAGTAAGCAACCCCTGGGATTTCTACTTTGGCAGCTTCTGCTCCACCGGCAGCCAGAGCGGCGCGACCTGCATCAGAATCAGCAGGGATTGCATCAGGACGCTGAAGCTGACGTTTTGGCGCATCGGCTTTATAGATAAATGCGGTAGCCTTTTGATTCGCACTATTCGAGTTCACGTCGATCTGGCGGACGATGTAAAACGAGTCCGCATTTTTCTCTTTTGCCGCTTTCGCTATGGCCTCGATCAAATCGGGCTGAGTGCTGAATAAACCACTTACCGTTACGGTGTCATAGGGTTCTATCAGATAGGCTGCATCTTTCGGCAGTTCTTTCACACCGTAGATGGTGCGATATTGCACGTTTTGTTCCGCTTTAGGAGCATCTTTATGGTACAGATCGACAGTCACATTCCAGTAGTCGCCGGAGTTAGTATCCGTCATTGACTGAACATAAAACGACTCTGCACCCAATTTGTCAGCGCGCGTTGAGGCTGCTGCGACTGCTTCATTGATCGCATTAAAACGTCCCTTAAACGTAATTCGTTCAAAAGGTTGCAGGGATTTTGCCTGCTCAGGCGTCAGTTCCTGTGCAGCCTGCGCTGAAAATGCCGAGAGTGATAACAATAACGTGGACGCAATAACAGTAGTCTTCAGCTTCATAAAAATCCTTTCGCTTTCCTGCAACTCGAATTATTTAAGGTATAGCAATCAACCTGTAACGGAATAGGGCTGATTATCGCACGGAATAAATTCTTGTGCTTTAGCATTTTCAGCAGGATTGAAAAGCCGTAATGCTTCGGTTCTGAACAAGAAAAGTGCTAATAATAACGGTTAATGATTGTTTTGCCATCATAAGGGATATTTATGTGATTTATCACATTAACAACCTTGTAACACACCATTTTTGTGAAACAACCCCGAAAAATACTTCTGTAAGAATGCTACAAAAGACAGAGAAGAGCATGATTTTCGACCAAGAAACGCTGGCATAACCTGTGATAACTCGGCTTTTCTGTGAAATTCATTTTATTTATGGATCATCGATCACATTTTCAGTACGTTATAAATGAGTTCGCCTACAGTGAGACGCCCCAAAAAAGCGTGTGGTAAGAAGATGATAAAACTCTCTTCCTACCGCGTGAATGCGGGGATACAGGGTGCAGCAGGTCTCGGCGAATTTGTATAACAGAGTAGGGTGAGAATAATAACCTTCGTTAAAAATAAGCGAAAAGGGTATCAGTATGCGTATTGGTGTACCAAGAGAGCGGTTGGCCAATGAAGCCCGTGTCGCAGCGACGCCGAAAACGGTTGAACAGCTGCTGAAACTGGGTTTTACGGTCTCAATAGAACGTGAAGCGGGAAAACTGGCAAGTTTTGACGATGCGGCATATGAAGAAGCCGGCGCGTCGATTGTTGACAGTTCGGAAGTCTGGCAATCCGATATCGTCCTGAAGGTGAATGCGCCACAGGATGATGAAATCGAACTGACCCGGGCGGGCAGTACGGTTGTCAGCTTTATCTGGCCAGCGCAAAATCCAGCTCTGCTGGAGAAACTGGCGGCCCGTCAGGTGACGGTGATGGCGATGGATTCCGTGCCGCGTATCTCGCGCGCGCAATCACTGGATGCACTCAGCTCAATGGCCAACATTGCTGGCTATCGCGCCATCGTTGAAGCTGCTCACGAGTTTGGCCGCTTCTTTACCGGGCAAATTACCGCTGCGGGTAAAGTTCCACCTGCCAAAGTCATGATTATCGGTGCGGGTGTGGCTGGTTTGGCTGCGATCGGCGCAGCGGGTAGCTTAGGTGCTATCGTTCGTGCTTTTGATACTCGACCTGAAGTAAAAGAGCAGGTTAAAAGCATGGGCGCCGAGTTCCTTGAACTCGACTTTGAAGAAGAAGCGGGTAGCGGTGACGGCTATGCCAAAGTCATGTCTGAAGCCTTTATCAAAGCCGAGATGGAACTGTTTGCTGCACAGGCGAAAGAAGTCGACATTATCGTCACTACTGCACTGATACCTGGAAAACCGGCTCCGCGCCTGATCACCAAAGAAATGGTGCTGAGCATGAAGCCCGGCAGCGTGATTGTCGATTTAGCGGCGCAAACGGGCGGAAACTGTGAGTTGACCGTGGCCGATCGCGTTACCGTGACGGAAAACGGCGTCAAAATTATCGGTTATACCGATTTACCCAGCCGTCTGCCGACGCAATCCTCACAGCTTTACGGCACCAACCTGGTTAACTTGCTGAAATTGCTCTGCAAAGAGAAAAACGGCGAGATCACTGTCGATTTTGACGATACCGTTATTCGCGGCGTTACCGTCGTTAAAGAAGGTGAAATAACCTGGCCAGCACCGCCAATTCAGGTTTCAGCGCAGCCACAGCAGGCCAAACCTGCCGCGGTGGTGAAAGAAGAAGCCAAGCCGACATCGCCGTGGAAGAAATATGCATTTCTCGCGATTGCCATTCTGCTGTTTGGCTGGTTGGCCGATGCCGCACCAAAGGAATTCCTGTCTCACTTTACCGTTTTTGCGTTGTCCTGCGTCGTGGGCTATTACGTTGTCTGGAATGTCAGCCACGCCTTGCACACGCCATTGATGTCAGTCACTAACGCAATATCAGGCATTATCGTTGTCGGAGCATTGTTGCAGATCGGTCACGGCGGATGGGTGTCGTTCTTCTCATTCATTGCCGTATTGATCGCCAGCATCAATATTTTCGGTGGTTTCACCGTGACTCAGCGCATGCTGAAAATGTTCCGTAAAAACTAAGGGGTAACACATGTCTGGTGGATTAGTAACTGCTGCATACATTGTTGCCGCAATTCTCTTTATTTTCAGTTTGGCGGGTTTGTCCAAGCACGAAACGTCGCAACAAGGGAATATCTTCGGTATCAGCGGGATGGCGCTTGCGCTAGTCGCAACGATTCTGGGGCCGGATTCTGGCAACGTTGGCTGGATCATCGTTGCGATGGCGATCGGTGGATCAATCGGTATTTATCTGGCACGTAAAGTTGAAATGACCGAAATGCCAGAATTGGTCGCTATCCTCCACAGTTTTGTGGGCTTGGCTGCGGTACTGGTTGGCTTTAACAGCTTCCTCGATCACGGTGAAATTACCGATCCGGTGATGGTCAATATCCATTTGACGGAGGTATTCCTGGGGATCTTCATCGGTGCCGTGACCTTCACAGGCTCGGTTGTTGCTTTCGGCAAACTGCGCGGAAAAATCTCTTCCAAGCCGTTGATGCTGCCTCATCGCCACAAAATGAATCTGGCGGCGCTGGTTGTATCCTTCCTGCTGCTTCTGGTTTTCGTCAATACGGGCAGCGTAGCATTGCAGGTTCTTGCGCTGATTGTGATGACGGCCATTGCGCTGGTGTTTGGCTGGCATCTGGTTGCGTCGATTGGTGGTGCAGACATGCCGGTCGTCGTTTCTATGCTGAACTCCTATTCCGGTTGGGCCGCCGCGGCCGCAGGCTTCATGCTGAGCAATGACCTGCTGATCGTGACCGGTGCTCTGGTGGGTTCTTCGGGTGCGATTCTGTCTTACATTATGTGTAAAGCGATGAACCGCTCCTTCATCAGCGTTATTGCCGGCGGTTTTGGTACGGACGGCGTTTCTTCTGGTGAGAGTGAAGAGGTCGGTGAATATCGTGAGGCTTCAGCGGAAGACGTGGCTGATTTGCTCAAGAACTCAACCTCGGTCATCATCACTCCGGGATACGGCATGGCAGTCGCGCAGGCGCAGTACCCTGTGCATGACATCACCGCAAAACTGCGCGCGCGCGGCATCAACGTTCGCTTTGGTATTCACCCGGTTGCAGGGCGCTTGCCTGGTCACATGAACGTGCTGTTGGCAGAAGCCAAAGTGCCTTACGACATCGTGTTGGAAATGGATGAAATCAACGATGATTTCACCGATACCGACACTGTGCTGGTCATTGGTGCGAATGACACTGTTAACCCGGCTGCGCAGGAAGATCCACATAGCCCAATCGCAGGTATGCCTGTTCTGGAAGTGTGGAAAGCGCAGAATGTTATCGTGTTCAAGCGTTCTATGAATACCGGTTACGCTGGCGTGCAGAATCCACTGTTCTTTAAAGAGAATACGCAGATGCTGTTTGGCGATGCCAAAGATAGCGTCGAAGCGATTCTGAAAGCGCTGTAAGCGCGGCAGGTCGTAGAAAACGAAAGGGGCGAACAATCGCCCCTTTTTTGCGCCTATCGTTTTTATGCTGCAAAAAATAATGCCAGCGCTAAGAGGCTGGCATTATGTGGCGCTAATCGAGCGAGACAAGAAATCAACTGTTGTCGCCGTCTTCTGAAGCGATCGGTGACACAAAGTCATCGGGTTTAATTGCAAGCAAATCACACTTCAAATGATCGATGACGTGCTCGACGGTGTTGCCGATAAACGCAGCGGAAAGGCCGGTTCTGCCCAGTGAACCCAACACCACGACACCCGCCTGTAAATGCTCCGCCAGATCGGGAATGACTTCCTCTGGCAGGCCTTTTTCTACGTGCGTTACTCGTTCATCCAGACTGAATTTCTGCCGTAGCGATTTCATGGCGATAAGATGCTGTCCTCGAATTGCATCGTTGTAGACGCTGGGATCGAAATCAGGCAGCTCAATGGCGATATTAATGGGGGTTACGGGGTAGGCACCAACCAGATGAACTTCGGTCTGGTCAACATGCTGTGCCAGCTCCAGTGTTTCCGATACCAGTTTGATATTAAGCGGATCGTGATACGGGTCTTCGCTGGCCAAGTTGACGGCAACCAGCGCTCGACCTTCGGTTGGCCAGGGCTGATCTTTGACCATCCACACGGGGCAAGGGCACTTACGCAGTAACTGCCAGTCGGTCGGCGTAAAGATGACGGCTTCCAGCCGATCGTGCTGATGCGCCATTTTCAACAACAGGTCGTGCTGGCCGGAAGTGACTTCCCGAATGATGGCTTCAAAGGGTTTATTGTGCCACACCACTTTGATTTCGATTGGAACGCCTGCTTCAAGGTAGTATTTACACTGTTCTGCAATCCACTCCGTCCGCTGCTGGATAACACCCTGACGCATTTCCACCCGTTCATCAGGGGAAAGCAGGGTTGTCATTTCATAAGAGAAATCATAAATCGGCAGAAATGCCTTGATGCGGCCGCCAAGTCGCTGAACCAGGTAAACCGCGCGACGCAGCGCTGGTTGGTCATCCTGATTTGGGTCAATAGCTACCAGTAAATTCTGATACTTTGCCATAGCTCCTCCAAACAGCTGTTACTCCACAGCCTGTCAATCAAGAGTACCGCAATGGAATCGTTTTGGACAACAGAGATAAGCCGCAGAATAGCAAAATAGGAAATATCACGGATGGTACGAGAAGAGGGAGGATCATTGACGCTGCCACAGTAGAAAAAAGTGGCAACGTCAAATAGTTAGGCGGAAAAAATTATTTACGTGAGGAACCGGCTAACTCGGAAAGCGCATCAAGATTCTCGATCGTGATGTATTTTCCTTTTACTGCTAGCGTACCGCTTTTCTGGAAACGGCCTAACAGACGGCTGATGGTTTCAACGGTGAGCCCCAGATAGTTTCCGATATCACCACGCGTCATGGTCAGGCGGAACTCACGCGGCGAGAAGCCACGCTGAGCGAAACGACGGGAAAGGTTGTAGACAAATGCCGCCAGACGCTCTTCAGCATTCTTCTTCGACAGCAGCAGAATCATGTCCTGATCGCCGCGGATTTCGCCGCTCATCAGGCGCATCATCTGCTGGCGCAGGTTAGGCATTTTCCCTGAGAGATCGTCCAGCGTCTCGAAAGGAATTTCGCAGACCATTGACGTTTCCAGCGCCTGAGCAAAGCTCGGATGCTGAGCCGTACCAATCGCATCAAAGCCCACCAAATCACCCGCCAGATGAAAACCAGTGATCTGCTCGTCGCCTTGCTCCGTGATGGTATAGCTTTTTATCGTACCGGAACGGATGGCATACAGCGATCTCAATTCATCGCCAGCTTTAAACAGCGCTTGCCCCTTTTGGATAGGCTTCTTCCTTTCGATGATGTTGTCGAGTTGATCGAGCTCGTGTTCATTCAGGGTGAAAGGGATGCACAGCTGACTGATACTGCAATCCTGACAGTGGATTGCACAACCGCCAGACTGGATGCGTCGGATAATTCGCTTTTCCGGGATCATAGGCTTTGCTCAGGCAATAATTGATATTGGTCAATTTTAACAGCTTTTATCGGCCGTGATAAGACCGGCAATCACGGGAATAGACCAATAAATAGTGAACTAACTATAATTTTTCGATTTTGCTGGAAACTATTCCGATATATAAGGCCTGTTCGGAGATAATATTTTTTCGATTAGGTTACCGAACGGTTAACACAGTGATTAATCCGAATCGCTTATGGTGATAAGCAATTCGGCAGGCCATTTTTGCGTATCGAAAGCGAAGAAAATTATAATGGTAAGCTATTCAGTTAAGGGTAATAGCTGTTGAGGCAAATACCCTTCGTGAGCTAACAGCCACTGTTTGCGGTGAATGCCACCCGCATAGCCTGTCAGTGCGCCGCCAGTTCCGATGACGCGATGGCACGGAACCACGATGCTGACAGGGTTTGAGCCGTTTGCCATGCCGACGGCACGTGCTGCGCCGGTGCGCCCCAGCAGCGTCGCGAGTTCGCCGTAGGTGGTAATTTCTCCACAGGGAATGCGACGTAATTCTTTCCAGACCTGTTGTTGAAATTCGGTCCCAACGGAAGCCACGGGCAGCGTATCAATAATCGCTAATTCACCCTCAAAATAGCGTTGCAGGCTCTCTGTCAGGCCTCCGGGATTATGACGCGGCTGTAACGAAAAGGGATCGTTTCGATAACTGCGATTGAGCATGCGAAATAAATCGTCTTCATACTCGCGCCACTCGACAGCACGTAAATGATTATTTTCATCCGCAATAATCAATAACTCCCCAAGTGGCGTTGCCATGGTGTCCTGAAAAAAAATCTGCATAGTGATTCCTTACGCACTTATCGCTTTCTTGCTTCTCTCATTAGTTACGTGCCGATTATCCGGCATCCTCAGGCGGATTGAAAATAAAATGCGAGGTATGCCAAGCAGTGAGGTGAAAAAAGAGAAAACCATCACGACCGTAACCCCGCCTCGTCCGTCATGTACGCAGCCCGAAGAGAGAGGGCTTTGAATGTGTCGCCGCGTCATCCTAAAGAGAATCTCGTTGGCGCATGGGTACTTAAGAGGTGCAATGGGATGTAGTGTGAGGTCTGTGGGATAAATCGCATCTAACATTACCAATAAAATCAAACAGTAATATAGTAAACATTCAATTTGTATTTATGAGAGATCGAGCAGGTCAATCTTTATCCTACTGCCAGATAACACCATCGCATGGCAATAATATGAAGGTGGACAGTATTGGTATGCTCTATTTTTATGGCATAGGCGTTTTATGTACGAATAGCTATGTGCCCTACGTTATTTGGAGGAAATGCACAGAATGAAAAAGAAATATGCCGTGGTGGGAACGGGGGGCCGTGCGGGCCTTTATTTGGAATCAATTGCCAGGGATTATCAGGATCAGGGACAGTTTGTTGCGTTTTGCGATACGAACCAGACGCGAATGAATTATGCCAACCAGATTGTCCATAAATATGGACACGATAGTGTACCGACATATCGAGCCGAACAGTTCGCACAAATGATCGCGGAAACCCAGCCCGATGTGGTTATTGTGACGTCTATAGATCGGACGCATCATCATTATATTATCCAGGCAAT
This sequence comes from Pectobacterium sp. CFBP8739, assembly GCF_013449375.1. GTDB lineage: Bacteria > Pseudomonadota > Gammaproteobacteria > Enterobacterales > Enterobacteriaceae > Pectobacterium. The sequence continues at coordinate 199,525 of NZ_JACDRR010000005.1, forward strand.
GGAATTAGGCTGTGATGTCATCAGTGAAAAACCGATGACGATCGATGAAGAAAAATGTCAGGCGATTATCGATGCGATTAACCGCACCGGCCGTAAATTACGCGTAACCTTTAATTACCGCTACGCACCGCATCACAGTAAAGTTCGTGAGTTGATCGCCGCTGGGTTGATTGGCGAAGTGTATTCGGTTCATTTTGAATGGCTGTTGAATACGGAGCACGGTGCCGACTATTTCCGCCGTTGGCACCGTGACAAACGCAATAGTGGCGGGCTGTTGGTGCACAAATCCACACACCATTTCGATTTGGTGAATTTCTGGCTGAATAGCGAACCGGAAACAGTTTATGCGCAAGGTGATCTACGTTTTTACGGTAAAGCGAATGCCGAAGCTCGTGGGGTCACAGAATTTTATTCGCGCTCCCATAATAGTGCCGCAGCAGAAAATGACCCGTTTGCGCTACATATGAACCAAAGCGAACAGCTCACGGCATTATATTTAGACGCCGAACATGAAGACGGTTATTTTCGCGATAAAAGCGTGTTTGATGACGGAATTAATATTGAAGATGTACTGGGTGTGGTGGTGCGTTATAAAAGCAAAGCCATCATGACGTACTCACTTAACGCGTATTTGCCCTGGGAAGGGCTGAACGTGGTGTTTAATGGCAGCAAGGGCCGGTTGGAAATGAAACTGGTGGAAAAATCTTACGTAAACGGAGGCGGACAAAAAGAGGATGAAGGTGCGCTGAATGAATGTGAAATAAAGATCTATCCGATGTTTGACGAGCCTTATGTCGTGCCAGTTGAATTTAAAGCCGGCGGGCACGGCGGCGGTGATCAGGTCATGTTAAACGATCTGTTTGGTACACCGGAACCCGATCCATTACATCGTGCAGCAGATTATCGTGATGGAGCGATGTCGATTCTAACTGGCATTGCAGCCAATCGCTCATTACGCACCGCACTGCCAGTGAAAATAAACGAACTGGCAGTTAACCTGAAAAGAGGGCATTAATCAGAGTCTCTGACCGGATATTTCGGGCAGTAAACGCTTCCGCATCCGTAGTACCTGTTTGTCCGCATACCGGCAGACAGGTGGAAACCTCCGAATACTATTATAAGGGTTTTATTATGGCGAAAACACGGAACACCTTATCTCACCTACTCCTGCTCTGTGCTGCGCTTCCTTTCGGCGCAACATTTTCTCATTCTGCTGATGCTGCTGAGATCCGCATCTCCTGGTGGGGCGGTAACCAACGACACGAGGCGACACTCGCGGCGATTAGCGCGTTTCAAAAAGCCAATCCGACGATTACCGTCAAAGCCGAATACGCCGGCTGGGACGGTTACCTTTCCCGTCTGTCAACCCAGATGGCTGGCGGGCAGGAGCCGGATGTTATCCGTATTGACTGGAACTGGCTGCCGCAGTTTTCCCGCAATGGCGACGGCTTTTATGATTTGAATAAGCAAAAAGAGATTCTGACGCTGGGAGATTTCCCGCCTAACTACCTGCAAACCTCGGATGTGAAAGGGAAGCTACAAGGTCTCCCGATTTCAATGACGTCCCGTAGCATGATTTACAACAAAGCCACCTGGGACAAAGCGGGCATTGCCTACCCGAAAACCTGGGACGAACTGTTTGCCGCCGGACCGGTGTTTAAACAGAAACTGGGCGACAATTATTACCCGCTTGGCGTGGCCCAAGGGGCTAGTGATGTGTTGGATATCCTCACGCTCGGCCGTAGCTACATGGCGCAGAAATACGGCATTGACCTCATCGATGAGAAGAAGCAGAGCATTACCTATAGCCGCGATCAGGTACGGGAACTCTTCGGTTTTTATAAAAAGCTGGTTGATTCCCATGTGATACCCGATCAGCGCTATTTCTCCTCGTTTGGACGCACTAATGTCTATGAAATTCGTCCGTGGATTAACGGTGAGTTAGCCGGTATGTACCTGTGGGATTCGGCCATCTACACCTATTCCAGTAATATGCCGAAAGAAGTGATATTGGAAACTGGGCCATTCATCACCATGCCAAATGCCAAAGATTCAGGGCTGACGAGCAAACCGTCTTCGCTGTTTGCGATCAGCAAGAACAGTAAGCACCCTAAAGAAGCGGCAATGTTGATGAGCTTCATGCTGAGTAATCCGGAAGGCGTGAAAGCGCTTGGGCTACAAAACGGGATGCCCGCTAATCCGAAAGCACAAAAACTGCTGGAAGACATCGGGGTGATTAATGCTGGTAATCTGTTAGCGAATGCTTATCGGGCGGCAGCAGAGCAACCGGCCTCTAAGGTGCCTGTTTCGCCGTTTATGGAAAATCAGGAGCTGGTTCAACTGTGGACGAGTAGTTTGCAAAAACTGGATTACGGCAATGGAGAGGTGAATAAGGTTGCCGATGATTTCCTGAGCAGCGCTAACCGTATACTAAAACGCGCAATTCGCTAACCACGTTTTTTATAAAGATTGCTCTGTTAATGTGCGATGCCTTGCGGCATCGCACCTGTCTTAATCACGCACTACTGACTTAAGGATCAATACGTTACTTCTCTACGGGCTTAATCAGCGCCAGAATCGCTCCCAACTGTTCACGTTGTTCCGCGCTGACTTCCCGCGCAGCGGAGTAGCCGGCATTTTGGATGATCATCTCATTTAGGCCAACCAGCCAGTCATAGATATAGAACGCTGTATTGTTGGTGGGCGTCAGCGACAGTTTGGTTAAGCGTTGAGAAGCGCCAAAACTGACTGCCTGTTTCTCGGGTTTGGCGAAAATTTTATGACCGCGATTGATGCGGCTGGCAGGACGCAGGGATTCATCAAGCTGCTGGAAGCCGAGCCAGGCGACAAAGTCACCGAGAATGGTCAGCACGCGTGAAACCTGACGGTCAGCTTTATTCTCGCGGTTGATGCCCAACTGCTCACCATCAACCAGCATATCGACCAGCGCCTCTTCGATCCGCAAACGGATGCTGCCAGTGATCAATTCTTCGACCAGCATTTCGATCGTTGCTTTTGGCACATTCAGCAGTTCGAGAAGCGGGGCATTCTCTGGCAGGCTGCGTAAATGGTTAATCCAGAAACGATAAACGCCGTGCGCGTAGTCGGCCTCATAACCATGATCGACGGTCAACACCGGCATTGCAGGCTGGTCGAGCGCGATCGGTTCATCGGCAAATAGATCGATTTCGATCCCGACGCCAAACGGATCGCTATTGGCTAACGGGGCGGAAAGGTCTTCGGTATCAGCGTGGAAACCGCCATAGTTTGCTCCTTGCTGTTGCAGATACAGACGGCGTAGTTCATCACGCGAAGGCAGCAGCCGCTCCAGCAGTTCGCCATGTACGCCAGTGCGGGTCTGGAGCGATTTGAGCAGGGTCTCTGCGATACGCTGTTTTTCTGCGGGATCGTCAACATCAACGGGCAGATACCAGTTACCCAGCAAGTTATCGTTGAGTTCACGTTGCAGTTCGTTAAGCTGTTCGCTGATGCGCCCCAGTTTGACATCCCGATGAACTTCAGTTCCCAACCACGTTGCCATACGCGCTACGCCACGTTTGTCCATCGCCAGCATGGTTCCCCAGGCATCGCCCGGATTACCGACATAGCGTTGTACCGCGGCATCGTAGTTTTGTCCGTGTGTAATACGACGATCGTGACGGGTGACCGCCCAAATCAGCCCCGGTTTACGGTGGCTACGCACCTGTGCATTTTCACCTTGAGTCTGTTTAACCCAGTGGTCCAATGCCTTGCCGACCACCTTAACGTCGCCACGATTGCCAGCGGCGCTGCATACCATCAGGACGTTCATTTCCTGATTGTCGGTATAGCGCTCCAGCAGATAGGCACGTTTCGCACGCAATAGCGTGTGCGCCAGTGGATGCAGTGTGCTTTGCTGTCTTGCTGGTGGCTCATTCCGCGTCTCGTGAATCTCACCGAAGCCGGGGAAGTCCAGCACATCAACCTGCTCAAACAGCGCTTCTTTTGGCGGTAAATGCAGCGGGATAAGCAGTTCAGCCGTCAGCATCGTCAGCTCAGCCAATGAAAGCTCAGTCGTTTTCCCCGCACGGCCATTCTGCACTGGCCGCACCAACACGCTGGGATCGTTGGCGCTGTGCAACCGTTCCAGCGCCGAACCATCGATCAGGCCGTTTGCTGGAGTTAAGTCATCATCTACCAGTATCCGCAGCGGCGCTAACAGCTTGCGTGTACCGGACAGGTGTTGCAGCGTGTGGCTGAAATGGCGATATGCAGCGGTCAGCGAATTCAATTCCCCCCACAGTATGGAGAAGAGTTGAGCACGATCGTCAACGGTGAGATAAGGTGCTAATTCAATCGCCACGGGCCAGAAGTGCGCTTCCAGCTGTTTTTGCCGTTTGACGTCGTGACGCGCGAGGTAGTCCCAGAGTTCGACCACTTCATCGCGGCTCATCCCTTCAACGGGGGCCGGCTGGCGGTGCATCAGTAGCGTTTTAATGTGCTCGGCAGTATGGCGCTCATCCAGCTCTTCAAACGTTGTCTCTTGATTGAGATCGTTCAAAAACGCGTTAGCCATGATCTTAGCGATATCCAGTTCACTAAGAAGTTGCAACTGAACGGGAAAGGCTTTGTTCTTCACGCCCGACTGCCGACTAAAGCGTGTGACAAGGGCAGTGGCTCGGTCAGAAGGATTAATATTTTCGATGAAATCCAGCTGTTGTCCTTCAAACGAGGTTTCCAGCTTGCCGTTTTCCCCCCCAGCTAGCGAGGCGATAAGATAAGATTTACCCGCCTGAGACAGGCCAAAAAAGCCGATGGCAATCTCTTTCTGCGCCACATCGGACAGATGCTGTGCTTTATTGTGATTGCGGCGCAGTTTGACGATCAGACGATCGGCTTCGATATCCAGACGCGGAGCGTTCTGGCGTGTGGTTTCAACCCAGCCGATGGCCTGTTCAACACCTTGCACGACGGCCTGCAGCTGGCCGTGGAGTCGGGTAGAAAGCTGTTTGGGCGTTAATCGTTTCATTTTTTAAATACACTCCCACTATCGATCCAATAATGGGTCGCTCCTGAACCGTTAGCGGATAATGTGTTCAATTTGAGTCGTAGATGCTGTGGCGGAACGCGGGTACCGTCTTCCAACACGGCATCGGCAATTTCAAAGCGCTCAGGGCTGTCTTGATCGTCACTCTTCGTCACAGCTAGTCGGACGCGCAGTTTACTGTCGCCGACGACTTTACGAGCTAAATCCTGATCGACGATCGAGAGCATATAAAGCGAGGAAGCCGGCCAGCGCTCGTTGTCCAACTGACGGAAGCCAAGGCAGAGTGAGCCACGTACCTGGAAGCTATGTTGTGGATCCAACACGAAATCCGGCGCATCCAGATCGATATCGCTGTAATACACGTTATCCAGCGTCAGCGCGTTGTTGCTGTCCATCATACCGAGGTAGCGTACCGTCGAATAAGGTTGGAAATCACCGACCTTAAAGTAAAAGCCCGGCAAGCGCAGATCGAGCGCCAGCAGGCACAGCATCGCGCCCACGGCCGCGGTGGATTTCGGGTTATCGATACGTCCACGTTTGTTAAACGGATACCAGTCATTAGTGTGATACCCATCCAGAGACAGCATCCGGTTAATTGGCAGCGGTTGCAGGTGGCGGAACAGAGCCTGAATCCCTGGGAAGCGCGAAGGGCGGCCAGTCAGCAGCAGTACATCGCACGAATACAGCGACACCACTTCAGACATCAGGCGCAGATTCTGCGTGATGTTCATTTTGTTCGACAGGAATTCGCCGTGCAGCTTGCTCAGTTTGAGGATGAAAGGCACCTGCAAAATATCGAATACGCTATCGCTAACCGGCAGTTCACGCTGCACTTCCGTATTGATGTATTCCAGCACTTTTTCCGTCGGCGCCTGCTCCAGCAATTCGCCGAAAGTGGATTCGATTTCAGCGCTGGTATCCAGCGGATCAAAGCGCTCATAGGCTTCCAGAATCGCGCGGCCAATCGGAATGAAGACCTGCAACGTTACCTGCTGGCGTAGCGTAAGCTGGGCGTCCATCCGGCCTTCATTGCCGAACAGCTTCGCCATCAGCGCATCCGGGCTGGCCAGTCCGGCGGTTTTCAGCGCAGCCTGTAGCGCAGGGAGGATATAGAGCTGAATCACATCCAGCAGAATATCGTCGCCGGCGACCTTAAAACCTTCACGGAACAGCAGGCGAGGAATGATTTTAACGTTGTTGCCGACGCCGTCATCAAGCAGATATTGGGTAATCGCGAGATCGGTAGTGCCGCCGCCGATGTCGATTGAGGCGATGCGCAGCGTTTTGCCTACGGGTTCCCCTTCGTCGAGTTCTTTATCCGGGCGCGCCATACTGGCGAAGAAATCTTCCGCACGGCCGCCAAAATTAACCTGTGCTTCGTTATACAGGTAAACCATTTGTCCGCAGGTGGCTTCATCCCATTCGATTTGCACGTCAGGCACCGGAACTCGGCTCTGCTTCTTGTCGGCTGGTGTGGTGAAATCCTCATCCATCGGGTGCCAGTCCATTGCTTTCCAGACCAGCGCGATCGCTTCATGCATCCGGCGGCGGAAAATTTCCCGCTCGGGTTTCGGCATCGCGGAAGGCAACGTCAGAATGATATTTCGCAGTTGGCGCGGCGCAGAGCTGTGGATCATCTTCAACCGCTGTGCGGCGCTGTTCATCTGCATAAGCGCCTGTGCCAGTAGTTCGGAGAGCATGAAGGTCATGATCGAACTGCGGCTATAGTGCGGCGAAAACACCGGTAAACGATCTTCAAGCGGCTGATTGTAGAGCGGCTGACCTTCATCATTCAACATGATGGTCAACGGCATGGCTGTCGCTAGCGGTTCAGTCTGCGAATGCGCGTCCGTCTGGCTGAAACGCCAGCCTGGGGCATAGCTTTCTTCATCCCACAGATAGCGACGCGGGCTGGAAATACCGCTCGATCCTTCCGTTCCCTGACGCAGCAGCGCCATGTGGCTGGCTTCACGTCCAACACGGGTGATCGACGGCCAGATGAAGGCATCATCGCGGCCGCTTTCTACAGAGAAGTTTTCTTTACCGAACTTCGCCTGTGAAAATTCAACGCGGCTCTCGAACAATTCGTTATACAGATAATGTGGCTCACTCAGATCGCGCAACTGCAGTTCATAAGTCTGTTTCAGGCCGTTGCTTTCGTCTGCATGATCCTCAACCAGAATGCCGCAGGTGTGTGAGTTACCGACGTCCAAAATCAGGTCAACGTTGACCGCCGGTTCCTGCAACGTGCTGGTATTGATGCGAATTTCCGGTATTTCTAGCTGATTGCCCAGCATATCCAACACATTCAGGTAATGTGCCTGATATTCAAATCCTCTGAGCGCCACTTTCACATCGTGGCTATCGCGGTTTTCCAGCGCTTTAACCCGCTGAGTAAAGACTTCGCGCAGCCAGCCGTCGACCCAGGTCTCATCAAGGAATTCCCCCAGTTCGTCGCTGTGATAAGCCAGCGCGAAGCTCCCGCCGGTTTTGATGTCATTGGCATTCGGCGCCAGTGACTCGTATTCGTGGCCTTCCGGATACGTCTTGGTATCGAATGCCAGACAGATGCGGTGCGTATTGCCGTCCTGATCGGGCGTATCCAACGCCAGAATCTGCATCCGCGCCCAGTTATCCGGCCCGCCCATAAAGGTGCGCGGCGGATTAAAACGGAAAAAGGGCAGCGGCAGCCAGATGTTCTCCAGCAGCTTCAGCGATTGCTCAAGCGAAATGCTCAACTCTGGCTTCACCACTTCCGGCGGCATCCCTGTGGCTGAAGGCAGCAGGAATTTGTCCGTATGCGCATCGTAAAGCAGGTGCAGCAAGGGCCCGTTGGCGCTTTTGCGTACGTAGCAGTTAGGTTGTTCAGCCGAAAATTGCGGCTTTAAGGCAAAATCCAGAAACTGAATCCCGCTGTCCTGAATCAACGTAATGCGTTGTTTATAATCGGTAATCGTCGCCAACATGATTATTTACTCTCGCGCTTTATCGTCATCGGGAAAACGGTGTTTTCGTCATAGCGACCAATACACTCCGCCGCAGCGCCGGAAGCGCCTTGTTTACAGACCAGTTCTGGCATTTGGAAACGAGAATTATCGGAACAACGTGCACCAGAACGGCTGTTGATGATCAGATTTCCAGAGCTCATTAACCCTGCTTCAACATTGGCGCGACACGTGACACCGTCACCATGAGTAATTCGCGCGGTACCTTTTCCATTTTGAATCTGGTAACGCAGGCTAGGCGGCCTGCCGGTAATTGGTGCTTTGCCATCAACAATGACGCGCCAGTTACCATTCAGGAATTTGATCGAACCAATTTTCACCGCGTCGGCTGGCATGACTAAATCATCTTTGCCCGCAGGCATTGCTGGCACTTGCTCCACAACCGGTTCAGTCGGCGGTGTAACAGGCTCTTTCGGTTCAGTGGCTGCATGGGCTTCTGGTTTCACCGTTTCTGCTACAGGTGCAGCAGCAGCCGGTACTGTAGCGACTGATGGCTCAGCGACTTTCACGACTTCTTTTTCTGGGACAGGTGGAACCGGTGCGCTTTCTTGTTGCGGCGCAGGTTCAGCCGGTGTGGAAGAAGGCAGGGCGCGTTTTTCCGGTTTGACCGTTGCAGCTAAATCGGATGCGGGTTTGTCATCTTGCCCAGACACACAGCCGCGTATTTGCAATGATAGAATCGCTAGCAGCGCAGCGGCAGGTAACAGCCACCATAAACGGAAGAACGGCGGGCGAGCAGGCACGGCTGCTGCCGCGGCGACAGGTGCAGGCGTTGGCTCTACGGGTTCCGGTGGACTGACTGGCTGCGGTTTCGTCTCGGGAATGGGATCGACTAACGGTAGCGTTGGTGCGCTTGCTACGGGCGTGGGGGCAACAATAAGTGGTTCTGCTTCCTTGATGACAGGCCGCAGGCAATCCAGCGCATCAAGACGGGATTTTTTATCGAGATTAACGAAACCCCAGAATGTTAAAACTGGTTTTCCATCAACCAGATAGACGTGGTTCGCGCCAGGAAACTGTATCGCTTTTGCCAGCAGGACGCCGAAAAGTTTCTGCCCAGCTTTCTCTGCATTTTGCGCACGATGGCTGATGTCAGCAACCGCAGCTTGATAGGTTTCCAGTAACGCCAGCGCTTTTTCTCGTTCTTCTTCGCTCGCGGCAATCCAGGAGGTGACCTTACCGTCAATCGGCGAATACCAGTCAATACGGTCGCCATGCTCGTTGGGTTGGGGAATCGCCAGACAATCGGCAATCTGCTGTTGTTTTCTGAGACGTAACGTTTCCCGCAATTGAAGTGCTGATGCATAAACTGGCTGCCCGTTCTCGCCCAGCGCCAGAAAATCATCCAAACTTCCACTACGTAAAAATAATTTTGCCACGCAAAAGAGACCTTTTGTAATGATGCCTAAAGCAGAAAATAGAGTGTAATCTGCGACAGGGTATACTGTAGTGCGAATGATGGCGAATCAAACGCTTAAAGAAGTGATAAAACTAACAAATATTTGAGCAATAGAAAAAGTGGGAAACACAATGAGTACGCACGTGCAGCAGATAACGTCCAGCTAATGTGATGAAAATACTGATAAAAATGATGCATTCTCTTTCATTAGTGATTTGCGAAAACGAGGGACGCTGCGCGACGTCAGCCTCCCTCAAGACCGTGAGGATTAAAGTTGAACGTTGCCCGTGATTAGATAAGCGGATGAAGTGCTTTGGGACATCGGCGGCAGCGTATCGCTGAGGACATTACCTTTTACGTCGGTAAATTCAATGGGAATATCGTTCATTCCAACATGTTCAACAATAAAGTGGTTATAATCGGTTTTCTGTGCAGCAATCCACTGGTTATTTCGCATATATTTCATCTCAATAACCGGATATTTTACATTCCTGAACTGCACCGCAGCCCAATAAGGATTTGACCCTTCCTTTATACGATAAATAACGTTGCCATTTACCGGCGCTTCGATCAGCGTCCAGTCGATATTAATTTTTCCATCCCGTAGATCGCCTATTTTCTCAAAGGCATTAAACGATAAATCCAATGCACAATCGCCACCTTCAGGATAGAGATCGGTAACATAAACCACCGTGCTGCCTTTGGGCCCGTTAACTTTCAGGTAGGCACCTGCGAGCGACGCCTTAACACCACGATAATCCAACTGGCTTCGATTTAACGCGGTAATCTCCATGTTCTGTGGGATGGGATCCAGCAAAAGGGCGCCCCCCTGATAGCCAGAACCTGTTGCGGTAGCATAGCCGTAACAGATGTCGTCCAGTTCCCACTGTGCATGAGCGGTATTTATCAGGGGAATAATGCATAACGCAGATAAGGCTAATGAAGTTATTTTATTCATGTTTCACATCCAATATGATTCAAGATTAATAACATAGGTGAGTGGTAAAAATAAAATCACCAAAACGGAAATCCATTTTTTGGCACCTAAATAATCGGTCTTTTGTATAAATAGGTAAATAGGTTTTATCTTAAAAGAGTAAAGCAGTGAATATATCACTGGGTTTATTTCTATAGCGTGAAATAATTATGTGGGTAAATAATCGATTTGGATTTATTCAGAATGTGTTCTACGGTTTAAAGGGCATGCGCATTAGGAAGGTGATATTAAGCAGGTTAAAGGCACCGTCTCAACGGAAAGTGGTGCATTGCAACAGCAACCTTATGGCTTCAATACCCGCTTTGAAAGCAAGCTCGGCAAGAATCCGGAAGTGCCGATTGGCGCAGCGCATGCGGCCTGCTTCTCTATGGCGCTATCACTGAGGCTTGCCGGAGTCGTCCCGGTAAGCCTATTTACATTTATACAATTAAAAAAAGCGAAACGATTAAAAATAATTTAACATCTTTACAGTAATCACCATAAAATCAGAATAGCCATTACGATGTAATCAGGTCATGGCGTAGGACGCAATATAACAAGAGCAATATTGGGCTGGCCGGCTTGTGGAGGCCAGATTCTCTGAGTATGTCGTGCTGTGGAACACAAACGAGAGTTCAAAATGAATAAAATGACCAAGATCTGTTTTTCTGTGCTGTTGGCCGGTAGTTTGCTGACACCTGTTTTGGCAAACGCTACCACGTCGGAAGATATGCGCGGTATGCAGAAAAGCTATACCGCCGCAACTAAAGCGGATGATGCCGCCGCGCTGAAAACGGCGTTGAGCACATTCCGTGAGCACGTCGAGCATGCTAAAACGCAGGTGCCACCTGATTTCGCTAAACAACCTGCCGATGGCCCAGACAGAAAAGCCTATGTGGAAGGTCTGGATAAGATTTTGCAAAAAGTTGACAGCGCACAGGCTCTGGCGGATGCCGGTAAACTGAGCGAAGCCAAAGCAGTGTTAGCTGAAATCAATACCTTGAAAGGTGAATACCACAGTAAATTGAAAGGCTAAGCCGCTTTTCGTTTACCATAAGCCGCCAGTGGGAGCGAATCCACTGGCGGCTTTTTTTGTTATAAAGGTTACGATAGTCAGGATTGCCAGCTAAGGGGAAACAAGATGACGTCACCATCACACGATGCAACACAGGATGGCAAAGATACGCAAAGCAAAATTCTTGAAGCCACGCTGGAAGTCATACTGGATCACGGCGTGAGAGGGGCAACCTACCGCAAAATTGCGCAGCAGGCCGGGTTATCTCCAGGGACGCTGACCTATCGTTATAGCAGTATTGAATTGCTGTTGAGCAGCGCGTTCGTTTATATGGTTGATGGTATCTCACAGGCATTCCGTGTCCGCCTCAAGCAGGCAAAAGATATCGACAGCGCGCGCGAAGCCGTGGTTGATCTGATCTGTGGAGACATCTGGGCGACGCCGCGTCACCTGACATTAAGCTTTGAACTCTACGCACTGGCCTCGCGGAAAGAGGAGTACCGACTTATCTTGCAGGAGTGGATGACGCGCAGTAGAAAATCGCTTCATCTCCATTTCAGTATCGCGACTGCATGCTCACTGGATGCCATGATTGAAGGGTATACGATCCATAATTATCTCAATAATGAAGCCGTTAGCCGCGAAGACATCCTCAATACGGTGATAAAACTCACATCTTGATCCCGTCTGGAGCGATCTTTCCAAGCTTCTTCTCCGTTAAAAAAGAACGCAATTAAACAGGTGCAAAACGACATATATTCGTGCGATAGTTATTCGTACATGTGTACGAATTTGTTTAAATAAAGATGACGAAAACGATGACCGCAAAACCCGCTATCAATAAATTTGCACTGTTCGGGCTGATGTTCATTCCCGGTTTTACGTGGGCAACCTGGGTGACCAGAACGCCTGTGATGCGCGATGTTCTGAATGCTTCAACGGAAACGATGGGTATGATCCTGTTTGGTTTTTCATGTGGCTCTATGCTTGGCGTATTGGGCGCAGGGAAGGTCATTAACGTCCTTGGCATTCGTAAAACCATGGCCAGCGGGTTCCTGCTGCTTCTGCTTGGGCTCCTTGTGTTGGCCGTTTCACTTTCGATTCAGAGCACGCCCAGCGCCTTTATGGGATTGTTGATTTTCGGCGCAGGTGTCGGCCTGGTTGATATCGCCATCAACATTGAAGGGGCGGCGTTCGAACAGCACCTGAATAAAAGCCTGATGACCACGCTGCACGGTTTTTTCAGTCTGGGGACGTTGGTCGGTGCGCTGACAGGGATGGCGATGACGGCTTTCGGCCTCAATACGACGTTGCATTTTATCGTCGTCGTGGCCCTGTCGATACTCACCGCGATCGTGCTGATGCGCCAAATGCCTTGGCTGAGCGACCTGGCCAGCGCGGAGCAAGAGGAAAAGGGAAACTACAAGACTCAGGTCTTCAACGAACTTAAAGACAGCCGCCTGTTGATTCTCGGCGTGGTGATTCTTGCGATGGCGCTGGCAGAAGGGTCTGCCAACGACTGGCTGCCATTACTGATGATCGATGGTCACAACTTTGGCCACACGACGGGAACGCTGGTTTATGTCGGATTTACTGCCGGTATGACGTTGGGTCGCTTTGCCGGCGGGTATTTTGTCGATCGCTTCGGTAAGGTCAATATGCTCCGCTTCAGCGCCGCGTCTGCCGCACTCGGTCTGACGCTGGTCATTTTCTCGGATGCACCGTTGCTGGCTGCCGCTGCGGTTATCTTCTGGGGTATTGGCGCATCGCTGGGGTTCCCGCTCACCATTTCCGCCGCGGGCAGCGGAGAAAACAGCGCCGTTCGCGTCACCATTGCCGCAACGCTGGGCTACTTTGCTTTTCTCGTCGGCCCGCCTGCGCTGGGCTTTGTTGGCGAAAATGCGGGGTTACGCATCGCCATGCTGCCAGTTCTTTTCATGGTGGTTCTGGCTTTTGTCTGTTCGTCTTCCGCCCGTGAACGCTCGGTCAGAACGGTATCTGATACCATACCCTGATGTTTCTACGCAGTTCCGTTTTGTGTTATCAGAACCGCGCAATTGTTCCACGCTATTGATTACGTTGATCATCAGTGATGTGATAAATCACGGTTGCGAGACTGGTCGTTACTCTGAACTGGGAAAGTGAACACAATGGTAAATTTAACGGATATGGCCGAGGGGGATTACCCTGAATATCGGCAGTTTTTTATTCTTGAATATGCTCAGGACTTACAGGATTCCCGGGGCTATGACGAGGAAAAGGCGAGGGCTATCGCCACGCAATCGATCGATATTGCGCTACCGCAGGGCATTCATACGAGAGCCAATAAGTTATGGTGCATTCATTCCTCAGATAATTCAGGCGTCATCATTGGCTACTTGTGGGTAGTTTTGAAAGAACACGCCGCCTGGGTCTCTGATTTTTGCCTTCTGCCCGCGTGGCGGGGGCGTGGTTTCGGTAAAGCCTCACTTGCCGCGATGGACGTCGCACTCACAGCATTAGGTATTGGCGAAATCGGGCTAAGAGTGGCTGCACATAATCCGGTTGCCAAAGCGTTATATGAAAAAAATGGCTTCCAAATCACCGGTTTTAACATGCACAAAAACCTAGAGCCAACCCCTCATCAAACCGCAATTAATCTGATGAAATAGGGCAAGTACACTTCAACGACCACAGGCCCCCAATGCCACTATCTTGTTTACATCTGTGTAACTAAAGTTCAAAAAAAAGACGCCGATAAACAAATAGTAGGAGCTCATTGCAACGGAATGTTGATTACGATAAGTATCAACTCTAGGGGAGCCATAATGGCCACACAATTAATACAAAAAAAGACAATGAGTACCCGCGCTCAGGTGCTGTTAACTGGCGCATTAACTATCGCACTCGGTTTCGCTGTCACCATTGGTGTGCTCAGCTGGCAGTCTAGTCGTGAACAAAAGTCTCTGGCAGAACGTTATTTACAGCAGATCGCCCAAAGCGAAGCACTAAGAATTCAACAAGAACTCAACTATGCCCGTGATGTAGCACATAACCTTGGACAAGGGCTGGTTGCCTTGCCTGCCGCAGGTGTTAAAGACCGTGCTGTCGTCGATAAAATGATGGAGTCTGCGCTCCGAGATAACCCAGAATATCTCTCGATTTCGGTTATCTTTGAAGAAAATGCATTTGATGGGCGTGATGCCGAGTTTGCCGAGCAACCGGGCCAAGCACCTAAAGGCCGCTACGCCTGGTTTGTCGATCGCGATCAGTCAGGCAATTACAAAATGCATCCTCTTCAGTCCTACCTGACTCCCGGCCAAGGCGATTATTATCTGCTGCCGCAAAAGAGCCAGAAAGACACGTTGATCGAACCTTATACCTATGCTTACAACGGCGTTCCCACGCTGCTAACGTCAGTCGCCGCACCGATTGTCAGCCAGGGGAAACTGTGGGGCGTCGTCACTTCAGATATTTCGCTTGCGTCATTGCAGCAAAAAGTTAACCAGATTAAGCCTTGGGAAGGCGGCGGCTACGCGATGCTGCTATCCAGTGCGAGCAAAGTCATCTCTTATCCTGATAAGTCCCAGACCAGTAAAGCCTGGCAAGGGCCGACAGATAATTTCACGTCTTCAGTAGTGCAACACGACGATGCGATTCTGGGCGAGCAAGCGTTGGTAACCTGGCAGCCCGTGACCATCGGCAACAGTACAGAGAAATGGTATCTGGGGGTTGTAGCCCCAGTGAGCCAGGTAATGGCGGCTTCTGAACGTCAATTAATGAATGCGGTCATTATGATGGTGATCAGTATCCTGTTGGTGAGCACGCTGCTGGGCTGGGTATTCAGCCGTAAAGTGCTGAAACCACTGGGTGGTGAACCACGTGAAGCCGCCACCATCGCGTTGGCCGTTGCGGAAGGTCGCTTGAGTAATGTGATTGATGTGAAGCCTAACGATCGCAACAGCCTGTTCTTCGCACTGAATACAATGCAATCACAGTTGCGTCAGGTGGTCGGGCAGATCAAAGAAGCCAGCGATTCTGTGCGACAGGGCGCGGCAGAAATTGCCAGCGGCAACCTCAACCTTGCATCGCGTACCGAGCAGCAGGCCGCTGCGCTGGAGCAAACCGCAGCAAGCATGGAAGAGATTACCGCAACAGTGAAACACAACGCTAACAACGCCCACCAGGCCACGACACTCACAGAGAACGCCACGAAAATAGCTCAACGTGGCGAATCGCTGGTCGGTCAGGTGGTTCAGACAATGGCGCAGATTGATGAAAGTGCGAAGAAGATTGGCGATATTACCACCATGATTAACAGTATCGCTTTTCAGACCAACATTCTGGCGCTTAACGCAGCGGTAGAAGCGGCACGAGCGGGCGAGCAGGGAAGAGGTTTCGCTGTTGTGGCGTCAGAAGTACGTAGTCTGGCACAGCGCAGCGCCAGCGCGGTGAAAGAGATTGCCGCCCTGATCGAGGAGTCCAGTCAGCGTGTTGAAAGCGGCGTTAAGCTGGTGAATTATGCGGGTAAAACCATGCAGGATATGACACACGCCGTCAGTTCGGTACAAAGCATCATCGGTGAGATTGTCACGGCATCTGATGAGCAGGCGAAAGGCATTAGTCAAGTCACGATTGCCGTCAATGAAATGGATGGCGTTACGCAGCAAAACTCCGCGCTGGTACAGCAGATGTCTGCTGCAGCCAGCTCACTGGAAGATCAGTCCATGTCGTTAGCGCAGGCGATAGAGCATTTTCGTTTGGAACAGCAGCACGTGTCACCTCGTGCGCTGTTAAAATAAATAGTGACCGTGTCACCCAGCTACCTAACGGTTGCTGGGTGACATCTTTATTCTTTCCGTGATTTTTGCTCACATTCCCCCCTGAGTTCTCTTCAATATCATCGCATATGGCATTCACTACTCTGAGAAAGTTGTATCGAGCCTTTAATTAAGGCAGATTAAATTATCCTGATCTTGTTAAGAAAAAATAACCATGCACCTGAATTACCCCTGTCTGAGAGCGTTCATGGAGATTGTCCGCAGTGGAAGTTTTGAGATTGCGGCGCGTAAGCTTCACGTCACGCCGTCTGCTATCAGTCAGCGAATCAAGCAGTTGGAAGATCAGTTGGGTCAGGTGCTGATTGTAAGGGGCAATCCCTGCCGCGCGACGCCAACAGGGCAAACGCTACTTCGACACGCAGAGCAGATAGATATGTTGGAGAGCGAGCTTTTTAGCACGCTTGAAATGCCAGCCAGACAGCGTATTTCAGTGGCGGTAAATGCGGATTCAATAGATGGATGGTTTTTGGATGCGATGGAAGATGCCTGTCACCAGTCTGGTATTTTACTCGATATTCTTGTCGAGGATCAGGAGCATTCGGCAACCTTGCTACGAGAAGGCCGGGTAATGGCGGCAGTCAGCGCCAGCCCGGAACCGATTCAAGGTTGCGGCGTGGAATACTTAGGAACGATGCGCTATCGCGCCTATTGCTCACAGAGATTCCACGACATGTACTTTGCTGACGGCATCAACGCGGACAGTCTACAGAACGCGCCGATCCTGATATTTAACAATAAGGACAGATTACAATCCTTATTTATAGAATCGTTGGTTCCAGCCACGATTGAACCGCCACAGCAGTTTGTTCCTTCAACGGCAGCCTTTGTCGGCGCCATTTTCAGAGGGCTAGGGTGGGGAATGATCCCTGAGCACATGGCATCATCGCATATGGGAAAAGGCGAATTAGTCCCATTTCAGGCTGGGAACCCGATTGATATCCGCCTGTATTGGCACTGTTGGAATATCCGTTCTGAATCGCTGGAGGCGTTGAGCCAAAGTGTGCGAATGGCAGCCGTCCGGCATCTTTTTCAGTGAAATATAAGTGATTTTTATTTTTCTTCAAAAATCAATGAATTAAGTATGTGATCCTGCCAAAAACCATTAATTTTAAGATACGAAGCGGCATATCCTTCTTTTATGAATCCAAGGCTTTCCAAAGTCTTACTGCTGCGGAGGTTTGTTGGGAGATGATTCGCCATGATTCGATGCAGTCCATAAGTTTCATGGACATAATCAATTGCCACTTTGAGCGCTTCGCGCATCAGGCCTTTTCCCTGATAAGCCTGATCGATTGAAAAACCCAGATAACCAGCCTGAAAAACGCCATACACGAAATTTGTAAAATTTATGCTGCCTATTACTTTCTTTTCACCTTTTACAGTGAAAATCAAAAGCAGGCTTTTTCTTTCTTCAAACTCACTGAGTGAGTCCTTAATACGTTTAGATATGCTGGGGGCGGTAAAATAGTCGTCATGACGCAATGGCTCAAAAGGAGCAAAATTATCTCGATTTTCGACCAGAAAAACTTGTAAATTTTCCACAAACTCTTCATTGAGAAGATAGATATCTGTTCGTTCGGTTGACATTAACTTCATAGCCAGTCCCTGTGGTGAATTATAAATAATTGGTAACACATGGCATTTTACTCCAAAATCTCAACTTAGGGTCGGAATTGTTACCTGACTGATAACGATTCACATAAACGTATGAGGGAGAGATTAATGTCACCAGAATTGGTCATAGCGGCACAGTTTAAGGCCTACAATGAGCATGATATAGAGGCATTCGTATCATGCTTTGCACCGGATTTTAAAGCGTACCGTATGCCGTCAGAAACGCCCTCGATGGCAGGAAAAGAGGCGCTGAGAGAGTTTTACGTGAATAAGCGGTTCAACAATCCGGCACTGAGAGCGGAATTGGTATCTCGTACCGTGTTAGGCAATAAGGTATTTGACCATGAATTGATACATGGGCTTTCAACTGGGCCTATAGAGAGTATTGCCGTCTTTGAAGTAGAACAGGAGCTTATCAAAACAGCCTGGTTTTTCTTTCCGTAGTAAATAATTCATGAGCGCGGAACTCATGATTTCAGATACACAAAATTTACAATCTCTGATTGTGCATTATGAAAGACAACTTGATTGCTAGGTAACGCGCTACCAGAAAGCCGTCATTGATAAGCAGCTGCACCGCGACTTAAATGGTTGAACAACGGACTCAGGCCGATAACTTCGAGCTATCAGTGGTAGAACTAACAGTAAGCTCTGAAGCAACGGCTAACGATCGATGGTAGAGAAGCATGCCGGAAAACACTTTTGCGGATGCGGGGATTTGCTCAACGGAACGGCCAGATTCAGCCTCCTTGCCCATTGGTTCGCATAATGTATATTATGTTAAATCTTGTTTAATGCACAATTACTTCACGAACCAATCCTCACCACTAAAAATCATGTAGTTAAAGCGCCACTCACCTTTTCATTGCTGTAGTTATGTTTAAGAGTTACTTTCTTCATATCCATGCATTTGATGAGGACTTTATGATGTTTGTAGTCACTCAACTCAATGTTGTACCGCATAAGCGACTGTGGGTTTTGGTCGATTCAGAAACAAGCCTGCCACTTTTGTTTCCACTTAGATTTCTTGTCGATCGCCTGTCTTTGCGTTCTACGTCCACTCAAGCAACTACCCTTCAGGCGCTAAAGTTTTTCTATGAATTTTGGTTTAATAAATATGGAGTAACTTTTTGCTTCAGTTTTTACCAGTCGGGACATAATCCTCTGATTGCTATTGAAGAGTTGGAAGCTTTTTTCCATTATTTGGAATGCGGGAAATCTAGTGTTCCTATACTTAGGATCGCAAACCACCAAAAACCTGCTACTCAAAGTTGCACGAATGCAAAGCATGTGCATGCTGTTATTCGCTTTATCACATATATGATTAATACTTATATTTCACCACGGTATATGGATGAATCTCCCAAGGAATTGTCTCGTCTTTCCTCAAGATTGACAAATCGAGTATCGATGATCCGGGGGGAGTTTCAAACTGGTAAAATTAAAAAATCTCATAAACAATTCCGTAGCTTAACGCCAGAGATGGTAAGGTTTTTTTACGAAATTATCAGGCCGAATTCACGTTCCCGAGCGAATCCTCTTAATCCCTTCCCTATCGGCGAAATTCAGTTTCGTAATTATTTAATTTGTCGTCTTTTGCTAAATTATGGCTTGCGTGTTAGTGAACTCCTACTTCTGGAAATAAATTCAATAAAAACCAATATTAAGGGAGACCAGTTCAGTATTATAGTATCATCTGTCGAAGATGATGTCAGGGATCCTAGAAAACGGCTGCCAACTCTAAAAAACACTTGGGCAAGTCGAGTGTTGGCCCTTGAATTACATGATTATCAACATTTAACTATATATATCAATAAGATACGAAGTAAGGTGGCGCATGATTTTGTATTTGTTTCTACTGTAAATAATAACGCCCCATTATCCTATCACTCTGTATATAATCTTTTTACTAAAATAGATAAGGTCATTGAGAATAAATTTTCAAAATACAAAAAAAAAGAGTATTTTGATTCTGTCTATAACATAACTCCTCATGTCACTCGACACACATGGGCTTACCTGACTTTGCAAAAAATATACCGTGATAAATATCATAAAATTAAACATAACTCACAGCTTTCTGGATTTGATTTCTCCATTGCTGGCTTGATGAGTGAAGCCAAGGATGAGCTAAGAATTCTAGGAGGTTGGAGCCACGACAGTAACATGCCAGATCTTTACGCACGTCGCTTCCTGTCAGAACGAGCGAATATATCAAATATCAACAGAATTATCACAGATACCTCAGATGACAATCTTTTTGATATTACTGCTAAGGCATTTACGGAAATAAACACATGAATAATAATCAGTTGAAAATTGGTGAATTTGAAAATAATTTTTATGACGTCAAACAGATTGAGAAAATCAAGAAACTTAAAATCCCATCAAAAATATATCTGAAATCGGCTGACGTATTTGACGATAAGCATATAAATTCAGAAGGTAACGACTGGGTTTTCGACTATTCTGGTAGCCGTTTGTATATTCACTTCAAAAAAGATAAAAAAAGCAACAGATTACTTAAGTACATTCTGTTTCATTATGCTTCAACTAGATCTCCTGCATCATTATATCGAGTATATCAGGCATGGTCAGATGTTATTGAGTATTGCAATACTCAGTCAGCTTTTAACTTTCAGGTCATAAAAAATTATCTTGAATGCAAAGATATTCATTCCACATGTTTTTTCTTCATCATTTTTGGTCTCAAGGTGTTCTGTATCGAAGAATTTCCAGGCTTTACCATCGAAGACTATGAAGACCTTGAATTCATTACTCGTCCACATTCCAACGGCTGGGGAGTCTACCAAGAAATCGATAACGTCTTAGATCCACTCGAAAAAAACATGATCAGTAAGGGACTGTTTGAAATAGACGCTAACATACGCCAAGGCAAGCCCTACAGCCGAAAATTTCTGCGCAATGTCGCCATCCTTGGATTGATCTATGTCACCGGTGCTCGGCCAGTTCAACTGGCTAAACTTGCAGTAAGGGATTTCCGCATTGATACCCGCAGCCTCGATACCGGACTAATTCGCTATAGTATTCTCCTGCCCTATGCGAAACAGCGTCGTGTAACAACTGAACGATTGTTTTTAGCGATCCCACCGGAAATTGGTGGGCTTATTCGGCACTATATTGAACGTACTCAACTTGCACCAGACGACAAGTTATTTGAGATGGGCAGTTCCGCACCTGAATTTGTATCTAATGCTATCAACCACGCCATACTTAACTTCAGTCCGCCAGATTATCAGGCGGCAGTTGCTCGCGGAGATGCTGCCGAACCCATAATTACACCTACTGATTTACGTCACAACGTGGGTCACTCTCTGGCCATGCAAGGTGCAAGCGCTGAGGAAATAGCCCATGTACTTGGACATTCCTCATTGGTGGCCGCAAAACATTATATTTTAGCTACACCAGCGCTGGCATTGATCAGAGCCAAAGCACTCGGTGTTAATCCTGTCTGGCAAAATATGGTTGCCATGATGCTGACAGGAAAACTGACATCCGCTCAAGATTGGCAAGGTTACCGAGTGACAGGAGTGGTTGGCGACCAATTGCATTATGATATAGGTGGTTGTTCCAGAACTGATGGTAAGTGTCCTTTCTGTGAAGTGCGATGCTGTTACGGCTGCTTGTATTACCGCCCTTTCACTGACGGCGATCATCAGGCAGTTCTGGATAGTGTAATCAAAGAAGTTGATGAATTAATAACCATTTCAGATAGTGTTGGTAATGCGCGTAATCCTCTCATCTCCATTCATGAAACCACGCAATTTGAAATCCAGTCTGTTATTGCTCGTTGCCGTTTTCATCTGAAAAAAGAGGTACATGATGAAAAAAAACTTTGAGCAATTTCAAATGTTCATTACCGAACAACAAACCTGGTTTGAACAACATCTTGCAACTGACTTTGCCCAATCATGGGATGACTCTGTATGGACATGTGGTACTAAAGGTAGCGGTTGGTTACGTGGCAACGGTAAAGGTTCATTGCAGTTTGATAAAATTAGCCGTTTAAAAGGCATTGAAGGAAGTCTGGCAATAGATGATGCCTATAGAAAGTTTATGAAGTCGATGCTGATTCTCGTATATAGAGGAAAAAACCGAAGCATATCTGCTGCTGTAGCAACTGCAACGATGATGATTTTGAAACGCTGGTACCACGCATTGGTGGAAATTACCGGACAAACTCACCCAGTCTATTTGACCACAGACGTTATTCTCCGTGCAATGGATGTCCTCAGCGCCGCATCAACACCAGGCGACCCTAATACGGCTAATTACAAAGGTCGCTGTGTGAGTCTCCAAAAATTTATAAATCATCAGGCATTTACCCTCGTCACTTTGCAATATGTTTCTGATAACCAATATACCAACCAAACGAATTTGACCCGTAAGGCTCAGGAAACCATTGCACTAAAACGCCAAGATAAGCTGGCTGATATGGCGACCGATGGTGAGGGTTCATTGATTACTATTCGTGGTTTCTTGAATATTGTTGCTTTAATCCATCAAGTAGAAAGTGATGCCGAGAAGATAGCTCTGAATTGCTTGTTATTACTCATTATTACTGGTTTTCGTTCTGTTGAAGCATTCAACCTCAGACAGGATGCTCTGGTTACACGCCATATTAATGATTCAGCAGCACGTAAGCGACTTCAGGACAAGGGACTTCCTGATTATTTCCTTGGCATACGTTATGTTGGTGTTAAAGGCGCTGGAGAACGCACGCACTGGGTAGAACCGTTAGCGGTACCGTTGGTTGAGAACATATTCAAAGTGGTCAAACAGTTGACCGTTCCGATGCGTCGCCATCTGATCTATTTGCGGGAAAAATCGTTTAGTGATTTTTTGCCAATAGGCATCAGCAGCCTGTCCGGAGAGTTAGTCGAATTGGATAATGTGGTAAGACATATCGTCCAAACTTCATCAAATCATCGTGGCCGCGCTGGACGGCGAGATAAGGCTATCAAGGCGCTGACAAAGCGTAGCATTTTTCCTGCTAATGAAATTTTGGAATCGCAAAACAGTAAATCCATTTATTATTTCAAAACAGATCTAGACCGGTACCTAAAAGCTGAATTTGGAGGGGACAATACTCGTTCTCCCTGCACTCACGCTTGGTCCGAGGGCGGCAAGCAGTATACGATAAACTATGAAGAATTGCTGTTCATACATGTAAAAGGCTCATTGGCGTTGCGTCGTACCCTAGCATTACTAGCTGTACCCATACCGCTCAGTAACCAGTTAATGAATAAATTTCTGGGCAATGTTGATGCTAATGGGTCGATATTCAGTAAATACAAGTTGCTGGAAGATAACGGCACCCCTACTCATATGCGTACCCATATTCCCCGGCATAATATTAATACCTTCCTCGCTATTGCGGAGGTTTCTGATCATTTACAGGCTATGTTGATGGGACGTGTAGATATTACGCAAAACAGCCATTACCAACATCAGGCACTTGCTGAACGTAGAAAAGTGGCTTCACTGCTTGGCTTTCAGTCAACATCCACAGCATTAGCCACTGAACCTCATTCCTCCTCAGTTACAACGCCGCTGGATATTGTTAAACACACGGGATATATGGTGGTCACAGAGAATATGGTGCTTGATAACAACATTAAAGCCAATCTACACACCTTTGATGATCGCAACGATGTGGCTGGGTTTATCGAGGCGTCATTTGCCGATGGTTTATTTGAGGATATTGCCGCAGCTTTTGAAGAAATCAGTAACAATGAAGGCCCAGAACAAGCAACCGAGATGGTGGAAAGACATGCTGTACTACATCCACTGAAATTCGGTTCCTGTACGCGTGCAGTTAATCTCTGGGGGTGTCCTTATCGGCTGAAATGCCAGAGTATGGCTTTTTGCGAGCATTTCACCCTTACAGGACGCATTGATGAGTTGTCCAACCTCTTCGCGAAAAAACAGGCACTACTGCAATCACACTCAAAACTGACTCAGCTTGCTAAATACCAAACGGATTACCAGTCCAAACTGGCTCAGATCGAACAAAGTTTGCAACATCTGGATGCTATTCAATCACAATGGTTGAGTCGCGCTGAAGCACAACGGTTAATCTCAACAGAAAATGTGCTGTCAGGAGAGATAAAAGTTGAAGGAGAAATAAAGACATTGTCACAACTTTTTGCTTTAGAGCACAAAAAACTGACTAGGGGTAACCTCTGATGCGTGGAAAAGAACTGGACATACTGATTGAACATGAACTACAACTGATGATGATTGAAGGCTTTGATAAATCGCCTATTTCTGCCAAAACTTTGCATACCCGCCTTAAGGAAAAGGGTATTCTCAACGGAGGTTTAAGCACACTGAGCAGCTTGGAGCGAAAGCGGCTTATTGCAGCCTACGTTGATCAACAGCTCAATCCCCTGAACTTACGTCCTAAAGAAAAACAGCAATATGTTAACCGTAAAACCCGTCAGGCGTTATTGGCACGAAATCAGCAATTACAGAATGAACTCAATGAGTTACGAGACAAACTGGCACAAAATACCACTGCCCTGATTGCAATTGTTAAAGCGGTGAAAATTAATACAACGATTCCGGTGGAAAGCCTGCTCGCACCGCACGTAATCAAAGAGTTGCATAAATCGTAATGAAACAATTGGATGAAGGCTATCACTAATAACATGGTGGTTAGTTGTGATGCGCCGAAAGTGCAGTAACTGTTTGAAAAATGCTCTAGTTTTTGATATTCACGACTGTTTAGCTCTGATTTTTCAACCTTTCGATCAACTGGATACGTTCTTCTGGCGTCATCTTAGATATGAGCAATAATAACTCTGCTGTTATCTGGTCGTCGCAAAAAAAGTAGTTCAGAGGAACTCCCAGTTCACTTGCCATACGGCGCAATGTGTCAATGTCAGGGATATGTCTCCCCTTCTCATAATGATTCATGCGACTGCTGGCTGAGGCTGGATCAAAACCGACAAGTATACCCAACGCTCGTTGCGAGATGCCTGCTTTAATACGGGCTTCTTTGAGTCGTTCTGGTATTGGGTTGGTTGTGGACACGTAATCATCTTGAATAGCCTAGTGTTGCTTAGATTGTCTAAGTATCTTGCATTGCTGTATACTTAGCAATCCTAAGCAACAATTTTACAGAACCACATCGCTATGAATACTCGGGTAGCCAATGCTGAAGCTTATATTTATGCTGCAATCAAAAAGGTAGACAGAGATAGCTTCACAGTCAATGAAATTGCATCTATTGTTGTTGGTGAATTCTTAGTCAAAAAAAATGCTGGCAATGCCAGAAATTTTGTATATCACCAATTCCAGAAAATGATCAAAAAAGGTTTACTCGTTAGAAAAAAGATGAAAAGCATCAACCAATTTGAATATACATTAACTAAGCAATTCTTTTTCATCGTTTCTGAAATGAGGAGATCTTCCTCACTTCTAAAGTTTGAATCAGAAAGCCTAAATAACGAACTAAAAACTAACGAAACCGATGAAATATTAAAAAAAAGTTATGCAATTAAGTTGAATCGACACAGAATTAGATATGAAACGGAACTTGCTCATGTAATTGGTGAGAAAGAGGCTTTTGATGAAATCATCACCGATTTTCCAGAGCATAAGCTGGAGTTCACGACAATTTCAGATGAACTTAATAAGCAGGTTTTTCGTTTAATGGGTAAAATTAACGCAATTGGTAGAATAAAATCTCAGATTTCTGAAGTTGTATATAAGGAAAACGCTGCTATCCGTTGAGGTCATAGCTTAATTGAGCGATTAGTATACTAATAAGTATAACGTTATTTTTTAGTATTAAATTACTATAGGTGTTTTCTATGAAAAATTCGGGGCGAAACCCCACGATGATTGACATTGTCAGCTTGAAAAAAATGACGCCGATTCAGAGGAAAATACACGAAATGACGCTGCTGAAAACAGCATTTGATGACGCATGCAAAAAAAATACATTGCGGTCTTCATTGATATCAGAACGTGCAATAGAATTATTCGAGGGCGATGCTGATCTGGCTAAAAAATGGTTAGCGGAGCCGAATCGGGCATTAGAATGGATATCACCTAATGAAATGTTGTCGCTCCCATCTGGAATAGATGCCGTTCTCAAATTGATAACTCAGTTGCAGCATGGCGTTTATCCATAAACAGTTTAGACTAAATAACTTTGCATATTATCGCTCCACTTTAGTCAGACCATGATGATTGCCGGGATTAGTCGGCTACCAATCCCATTATGATATAGGCGATTGTTCTAGAACTGACTCTGAGCGCCCCTTTTTCGAGGTACGTTGCTGCTATATATGACAGGTTTTCGTTCTGTTGAAGCATCCAACCTCAGATACGATGCTCTGGTCTAACCATCTTCGCAGCAATCAGGCGATGGCTTCAAAGAACAGAGATTACTAACTCAGGGCTTGAACTGCCGCAACTGGGCTTCAGGGAAAAAATAAATATTGCCACGTGCCCGCGAGCATGCGACATAAAGCTTGTTGCGGGATGACGGTGGCAGTGCCTGTAACCCCTGCTTATTCAAGAGTCGCCTGTGCTCTGTACCCATCACGATGCAGACGTCATTGAAATGATCTAGGCCCTTATTAGCCCCCAAACCCATTGATGAGTAACGTTAATTAGAAGTAGTGTATGATTAAAAATTAAAGACTAATCTGCTACCAGATTCTCAATCAAAGTAATAATAAGGTGATTAATCATTTGGTATGTCATCTGAATGCGTACACTATGGAGTGTTTAAAATAAATGAATGATGGGTTTTAGTATTCCCATTTAAAATTCGATTAATATATTACCTGTCCATAGATAACCCTGCTAATTCCTACTTGATTACCAATTCCTTTCGGAATTTTCTATCAAATATTTATCTAGAAATGCGTTGCAAACTTTAATCATTCAGATTGCATTGATTGAAATGTCATGCTGGAATGCAATAACTGAGAAATAGATAGATGTCCATGGAGCACTATGTATCTGTCACGTATCAAGATTGAAAATTTCCGCAACTTTCGAAACCTTGATGTAGCGCTTGGTGGGAATATCGTCGTTGTAGGCGAAAACAGTGTCGGAAAGAGTAATCTGCTTTTTGGGCTTCGACTAATTTTCGATCCTTCATTGCCTGATAGCAGTCGTCAACTCGGTCTTGCTGACTTCTGGGATGGGCTGGAAGATATTACCACCGAAACTACAGTTACTATTTCTATAGAGATTAAAGATTTCGAAGAAGACCTCGATGTCTTGGCGGTATTGACCGACTACCGTCTTGATGATGACCCAGAAACAGTCCGTCTTACTTATCAATTACGCGCTCAGCCTAACCTTACTCATGCTCCTGTCAGTGACGATAATTTTTCCTTCTTATGCTTTGGCGGAGAGGATGAATCTAAGCGCTTCGGCCATGAACTTCGTCGCCGTATCACGATGGATTTATTACCTGCGCTTCGAGATGCCGAGGGTGATCTTGCCGCGTGGCGTCGTTCTCCACTTCGCCCTCTTGTTGAGGAAGCGTTTATCGGCGTAGACAAGAACGCACTTAAAGAAATAGGAGACAAGATCGCACAGGCGAGTGCTGCTGCGATTGACTTCAAAGAAGTGAAAATGCTTGAAACCAGCATCGCTGAATTGTTCATGAGTATGGCAGGATCGAAGCAGGATGTACATCCATCCCTTGGATTCAGTGCGACCGATGCTACGCGTATTAATCGGCAGATCCGGCTATTAATAGATGAAGGGCGACGTGGCGTCGCCGATGCTAGTCTAGGCTCGGCGAATCTTATTTTTCTTACGCTCAAACTGCTAGATCTTCAACGCTTGATCACAGCAAATAAGCGCGATCAGTCTTTGCTTGCTATTGAAGAACCAGAGGCGCATCTTCATCCGCACCTTCAACGTTTAGTCTATAGGCACCTTTTCGAAACCATCATTGATGATGAAGATGTGGAAAACTGGAAGACTTCCGGACCACTTTCAGTAATTCTGACTACCCATTCGCCGCATATTGCAAGCGTGGCTCCGCTTAGTTCTGTCCTGCTTCTTCGTGCCCACTCTAACGGGGGGACTAAGGGATATTCTACGGCCAATGCGGGCTTTACTAAAACTGACATCGAAGATCTTGAGCGCTATCTTGATGTAACCCGAGCAGAGATGTTATTTGCTCGCGGTGTCATTCTTGTCGAAGGTGATGCGGAGCGTTTTCTTATCCCAGCATTTGCCAAAAATATGAACATCTCGCTCGATGAGCATAGTGTATCTGTATGCTCGGTTGCAGGAACAAATTTCCTGCCTTATGTAAAATTGCTCTGTGCTTTGGGGATCCCTTTCTCTGTCATTACTGATTATGATGAGGTCGACTCTATCCCCCGTGCTTATAATCGTGCGCTCAAACTCGTGCGAATCATCAATGACACCGAAGGTAGTAATAATACCGCCGCAATTATTCAAGCAATCAAAGATAAAAAAACATGGGGTGAAACATTTGATGAAATCCAAAAATTTGGCATCTTCGTCAACTGGAGCACGCTCGAAACTGAACTGTTTGAAGAGAACTATGCTCAGGAAATGATAGATACATTACGTGAGCATAATTTCAGCGACAATCGCAAAACTGCTCTTGATACCTGGGAAAAGCAGCCGGAGGATTTTGACGCTGATGAACTACTCAAGATGATAGAACAGATGGGCAAAGGTCGGTTTGCTCAAAGATTAGCGACGCGCACTCCTCACAAACCTGTACCCGACTATATTGCTGGCGCGATCAACTATGTCATCAATCATGTCTGACCAAGAACTGTATCTCAGGGCTGCAGCAGATCTCCATTCCAACACGAAGCAGTGGCAGGCCTATGAATCAACAGGTCATTGTGTTCTGCTTGCTGGGCCTGGTAGCGGTAAGACTAAGACGCTGACAATCAAGCTCGCTAGGATGCTTAGTGAGGATGTTGAGGAGCCGCGCGGCATCGCCTGCATTACTTACAATAACGAATGTGCACGCGAACTGGAAAACCGTTTGGCAGCTCTTGGTATCGCCCCCAGTAAGCGAGTCTTTATCGGAACCGTCCACTCATTTTCACTTACACAAATTCTTCTTCCCTATGCCAAGGTTGCCAATATTGGACTACCCGATAAATTTACAGTGGCAAGCCGCCAACAAACCAAGGTTTGTTTAGCTGCAGCTCATGCGAAGATCATTGGTGGACCGGAAAATCCTCAAAACTGGGATATGCGGCTGGGCAACCATAGGCGCCGGTTCATTAATCGCGAGCGATCTGAATGGAAAAACCTAGACCCTGTACTTACTAGGCTCACCGAGACGTATGAAGCCGAACTTCGCGCTCGTGGATTGATTGATTTTGACGACATGCCGCTCCTCGCTGTTCAGGCTCTCGCCACTAACAAATGGCTTCGAACAGCAATGGTGGCGAAATTTCCAATCCTAGCTGTAGACGAGTACCAAGACTTAGGTCTTGCGCTTCACGGTATGGTGATGGGGCTTTGCTTTAGTGCGGGTATGCGGTTGTTTGCAGTAGGCGATGTTGACCAGTCAATTTATGGTTTCACTGGCGCGACACCTGAACTACTTCGGCGATTATCCGAGCGTGACGATGTTGAAACGGTGCAACTTGACCTCAATTATCGCTGCGGGTCGAGGATTGTTAGTGCATCCGAATATGCACTTGGAGAGACGCGGGGCTACAAAGCACCTGATAATGCCGATGAAGGAACGATTTTCTTTCATTCGCGCGCAGGCGACTATGCCAGGCAGGCACGATATCTCATTGAAGAGCTGATCCCGGAAATATGCGAACGTCGACCAAACATAAGTCTTGGCGAGATCGCAGTGCTCTATCCAGCGGCGTTCCTTGGAGATGAAATTGCTAGTGCGGCTACAGAGCATGGTTATTCGGTGGTAAGGACCGATGGTAATGCGTTGTATCCACGTGGCAGCCGGTTAATGCGATGGCTTGAGCAATGCGCTATGTGGTGCTGTGGGGGCTGGCGCTCAGGAACACCATCGCTGTCCCGAGTAATAAGCGAGGGTATAAGGTTGTTTCACGAATCAATAACCAATGAGGATGAGAGGCTCGTTTTCCAGAGTGACCTTACTGCCGTACTATGGGGTCATCGGGACGAAATGCTTGGTCTCGCCAATTGGCTTGCAGCGCTTCGAGACGACATAATTCGAGCCCGTGTCGCTACCGCCAGATCACTTGCTGATGAATACGCTACCCTTAACGATTTCCTCACTCGCCTCAACCCTGGCGGTGATATAGAAGACTTTCCGATAGTCGAGTTCGCTGGAATAGGCTGCGGTCTTCAGCGTATAAATCTTTCGACACTACATAGCTCGAAGGGGCGTGAGTTCGATGTGGTTATTCTATTCGGTACAGAAGAAGGTCGGTTACCACGCAATCGCGCTTCGGGAAATGACTTGCGCGAAGCACGACGCCTCTTTTATGTTGGCTTCACTCGTGCGAGGCATGAGATCCATCTTATGTACGGGCAACACAACCCGTCTCGCTTCGTGACAGAAGTATTGAGGCGGCTTGAAGAGGAATAAAGCTTTGTTGTATGTCTTCCAGTTGCTGATTCTGAACTTCTGCTTGCTACGGAGAACCCCAAGCACATGGCAAAGTGTCGTCACGGGATAACGCGCTCTGAGCTTCCCGATTAACGAGAACTGTTCAGGGAGTCTGACATCAAGAGCGCGGTAGCCTTTTTTAATATGTCGTTTTCCATTTCAATTCGTTGAAATTTTTTCTTTAACTCACGAATTTCAATTTGTTCCGGCGTTATTGGCGAGGCTTTTGGCGTTTTACCCTGACGTTCATCACGCAACTGTTTTACCCAGCGCGTCATGGTAGAAAGTCCTATATCCATCGCTTTAGCCGCTTCAGCAGCGGTGTAATTCTGATCGACAACAAGTTGGGCTGATTTGCGTTTGAAGTCTGCACTGAAATTTCGTTTTTTCATTGGGGCACCTGTACAGGGCACCCACATGAATGATTGTTTTTTGCTCGACATGTGCCACCCACAATCTAAATTGTTCTGGTGACGCTTCTGTTTGAAGATTAATCATGCAAATAACGGTTAATTGCCGATCGTCATTCGTTCAAAAAACATTCGTGATCTTGCCCTGGGCACCTGTATTGTTCTTAGGCGAGCATATCACCTCTGTTCAGGTGGCCAAATTCAGTGTGCCACTATAAGCGAAAAAAATACGGCTCGGGTGGACTTATTCAGAACAAAAAATACATGCTGTCCCTCACCTGGAATGCCCCACTGGAAGCCTTTAACGATCCTGAACAGTTCTTTGAGGGCGTCGGCGTGGGCGGTTTATACCTGCATCTCCATAAGGCCAATCAGTTCCTGGGTATGGCCCCACTTCCCACTTTCGTCACAAATGATGTAGTCAAATCGCCGGATGTGGAAAATGAAATCCGTCGTTTCACCGATCATCTGGTAACAACCTTTTCCTAAACAATAATATAGCCCGGTATTTTAAGTACCAGGCTATAGTCACTCGGGGCAGTCAGGCTTTAATGCTATCCGAGAGTTCATACGATATAGCTTTCAGCAAATGCTTCTTTCATATACGGTGTGCCTGCCCTCCTGCCATTACTCCTGGAAAAGCTCAACTATCCAGTCAGAAAAAGCTCGGACTGTGGGGGAAAGAAAGCGCTGGTGAGGATAAAGCAAGGTTATCGGGACCGACGACGGCTGCCAGTCGGACATCACTTCGACCAGCGTCCCTTGCTGCAGATGATCAGAAACTATACTTTCCGCAAGCTGGGCCAGACCGAACCCCTCAAGACACATTTTTATATAGAGCCCTGTCTCGTTAACGGCACCTTGTCCAGGGACTGGAACGGAAAGCGTTTCTGAACCCTGTACGAAGCGAAGCTCGTCACTTCGTCGGCCTTGTCCAGCGAAATAGTGGATTGCACGATGCCGAGATAAGTCTTCAGGAGACTGCGGAATCCCGTATTCTCTGAGATAATCCGGAGAGGCGCATGTCACCCACCGTAAACGTCCAAGCGGACGGGCAACCAGTGTTGAGTTTATCAACTCCCCTGTTCTTATCACGCAGTCAACCCCCTCCTGAACGAGATCGACCTGTCTGTCGCTCACGCCAATCATCAGGTAGATATCCGGATACCGGCGATAAAAATCTTTTAAATTGGGCATGACGATGAAATTGGCGATCCCCCCCGGCATATCCACGCGCAGTCGTCCCTGAGGTCGTCTGATTGAATCCGTCAGACTCGCTTCAGTATGCTCGATTAACGACAGTATTTCCCGGCACTGTGCAAGATACTTTAGCCCTTCAGGGGTGAGGCTCACCCGCCTTGTCGTGCGATTCAGTAAACGGACGCGCAGGTATTTCTCGAGGCTCTTAATCGAGCTTGTGACTGTTGAAGAAGGAAGTGACAATGTTTCTGCTGCCCTTACAAAACTTCCGGCCTCAGCCACCCGTATGAAGATCTGCATTGCCTGGATACGATCCATTTACCTGCTCCTGAACATTTCTGGTCTTTTTAAGTTTTATATTATTATTCGTAAAAATTGAATTATGAAAACGCGTTAAGCATCTTTTTCTCATTAATTGACTATCGTATCGTCTTTCTGTTGACCAGAAAAGAGGCTATATGAATGACCGATTACATCAGAAACATTGTTAATAACCAGGCTGTAAACCCGCCAGTCACGCTTATTCGTGGTGCTACTATACTGAGCATGGATGAGAATGTAGGTAACCTTGAACGCGGTGATATTCTTATCACCGGCTCAACTATTACCGCCGTGGGGAAGGATCTTGACGTACAGGGTGCCCATGTCATTGATGCAACGAACATGATTGCCATGCCGGGCATGGTGGATTCTCATCGCCACTCGTGGGAAGGACAGTTGCGCCGCATTAACCCGAATGCAACCTGTCTGGACGACTACAGCAACGCCACGCACTTTTCGTTTGCGAAGTACTATCGCCCATCTGATATTTATGTTGGTAACCTGCTGACTGCTCTCGGCGCCATTGATGCAGGCATCACTACCATCATTGATAATTCGCACAACAGCCGCTCTGCTGAACACTCGGACGCCGCTGTAGAGGCCCTGCTTGATTCAGGCATTCGCGCCATCCATGCCTCCGGAGCGCCGGTATCAGGAGAATGGGACAAAGCACACTGGCCGGGTAACTGGCAGCGTCTGCAGGAAAAGTATTTTAAAGATAACCCTGAAGGTCTTGTTTCTCTTGGTGTGATGGCCCAGTTGGAGCCGGAATTGTGGGCCGAAGCTCGCAGACTGGGGCTTCCCATTGTCACTGAATTCTTTGGGGCTGAAATGGGCTCTGAGCTTGAATCTCTGCATCAGCGGGGACTGCTTGGCCCGGACAATATTTTCAATCACTGCACGGCGCTGCCGGACGAGGGATGGAAAATCCTGCGCGAAGCTGGGGTCCGGGTTAACGTTTGCCCGCGCTCCGATGCGCATTATGGCATTGAAGATGGCATGTTTGCTATTGAGGCCGCACATCGACACGGTATCACACCGGGCCTGAGCGTTGACAACGAAACGTCCTACAGTACCGACATGTTTATGGAAATGCGTGTGGCATTTTATCTGCAACGTGTCATGGGGATGCACAAGCATCAGCACTGCTGCGACTCGGAACATTCGCTTACAACGCTTCCTGCAGCACAACTTCTCAAGGCAGCGACCGTCGATGGCGCTTACTGTGCAGGCTTGCAGGACAAGGTCGGCAGTCTGACGCCAGGAAAGCAGGCCGATCTCATCCTGATCAATGCCGGCGACATTAACCTCTATCCTAACGGAAATGCCTTTGGCACGGTGGTACATGCAACAGAGCGCAGCAACATTGATACCGTCATGATTGGCGGACGTATTGTTAAACAGAACGGGAAGGTGGTTGGCGTCGACAGTGCACGCCTTCATGCAGCGATTGATGAATCTCGTGAACATCTGTTTGCCGCTGCCGGATATAAACCTGACATGTTTGCAGAAACCTTCCTGCCGCTGGAGCAGGCACACTGAAAGGTATGAAATGCATGAGCATGATTTATTACATAATCGCTTTTGCCGCAGGTCTTGGGATTACCCTGCAGACGACCCTGAACAGCCAGCTTGCACGAGGCCTTGGAGGCGATTCGGTTACCGCCGCATTATTTTCCTTCTCTGCCGGAGCATTTGCGCTGGGGATTTACTCGCTGTTGCGTGGGGGATTGTTCACCTCTCTTGCGGCCATTCCTTCTCAGCCCATCTGGAGTCTGGCGGGCGGGCTGATCGGGGCCGGTGCACTTTTTAGCTATGTGGTACTGGCACCCAAAATCGGGTTTTCAGCCCTCCTCGGACTGGCGATTGTAGGACAGTTACTGTCGTCACAGATGATCGATCACTTTGGTCTTCTGGGTGCCATAAGACGTCCTGCTTCGCTGTTAAAGCTGGGCGGGATGCTGGTTATGCTGGCCGGTCTGGCCATTATGCTTTTTGGCGATCGTCTTTCTGAGCGTTTTCTGCATTAACATAATGACTGTTCCTGCCTCAGACGGACGTTTGCCCTGCGCAGACGTCCGTATTTATTTGTATTTTGTATCCCACCGGAGAAATAATATGTTTTCAGTAGCTGCTGATGTCAGAAATTTGCTGGGAGAATGCCCTATCTGGTGTGAAAGAACACACAGACTCTACTGGACTGACATTGAAGGGAGTGAACTACTCGCCTCAGAAGAAGGCACTGAGGTCGTGATGCGGTGGTCTCTGCCTGAACGCCTCGGATCCTTTGCCCTTACCGAGAATGAGGACGTATTGTTAATGGGCCTTGCGTCCAGGCTTGGTTTTTACGAACTCAGCACCGGTGTTTTCACCACTATTGCAGCCATGCCAGGAGAAGCGGGAACCCGAACAGGTGATGGTCGCTGCGACCGTTTTGGTAATTTTATTTTTGGTACAATGGATGACGGTTATCCTGTTAAAGCCATTGGTCAATTTCACAGACTCAATGCGGCAAAAATGACTATTGAGACACTGCCGCTACCCCGTGTAGCTATACCCAACAGCATTTGTTTTAGCCCAGATGGTGACACAATGTATTACTGCGACTCGATGCAGGGCCGCATTTTTTGTTGCGACTACCCCTCTCTGAATAACCAGCGCGTGTTTGTTGAAACAGAAGGAGAAGGGGCACCTGATGGCTCATGTGTTGATGCAATGGGCTATTTATGGAACGCTGAATGGGGTGGACATCGTGTGGTACGTTACCGTCCCGATGGAACTACGGACTGTATTTTGCCCTCACCGGGTGTTCAGAACACGTGCCCAACACTGGCAGGTGAAAACCTGACAACGCTTTACTGTACTACAGCCAGCGTGGGGCTCTCCGGACCATCGAAGTATGATGGTGCATTGTTAAAGGCTGAATCCGCCGTATTCGCCGGTTTACCGGAAAGTCGCTTTGCCACGGTAAAACTCTGATCGACTCCTGAGTGCTGGTATCCCAGGATAACGGTATCTCAAACGTTGAGATAGCTAAAATTCATACTGTTGTCGATGCCAGTGAAAGACTGAATGATAACGCAACCTCAGTTCTATGTTGAGGTTGCGGATTTTATTGAGAATCTTCAGTGTAAAGGCTACTTTGCGATGATGAAACGTTCATCGTCACTGAGGAAGCCTTTTTCACCGGCAGGAGATAAGGTCGCTCCGAAATTCATATGTGCCCGCAACTTCCATGACGAAGGAATGTTCCATTCCTTGCGAACATCTTCATCAACCAGAGGGTTGTAATGTTGCAGATTAGCACCAATACCCTTTTCAGCCAGCGCCAGCCAGACAGCGTACTGAGCAATACCGGTACTGTGCTCAGACCACACCGGGAAATTGTCAGCATAAGCAGCAAACTGTTCCTGTAGTGATTTAACAACATCCTGATCTTCGAAAAATAGGACTGCTCCCGCAGCAGCTGCAAAACCGTCAATCTTGTCGGAGGTTGCATTAAAACTTTCTGCAGGCACTATTTTACGTAATTGTTCGCGCGTGAGTTCCCAGAAACGGTTATGTTGCTCTCCCAGCAAAATCAGGATCCGTGAGCTTTGCGAGTTGAAAGCTGAAGGTGCCTGCTTGACGGCCTCTTTAATCGTACTGATGAGTTCATTTTCCGGAATACTGATGTCTTTACCCAAGGCATAGATAGTACGGCGATTTTTTGCCAGATCAAGAAACGTGCTTTTCATGGTATAGCCCTCTGGTTAGTAAAATGTATATATGGGTTTAGCTTCCCGGTAATACGACGGAAAAATGTGTGGAACCTGTAAAGTTAAAAATTAGTAACCTTTGTCACCCCCAGATATGGTATTCATATCCAAAACCACACGCACAAGTTCCACATCCATAAAATGACTTTCTTACTCTTTATTCAGAATAAGCTTCAGATGAAATTGATATTTTTATTTCATCACTCATATATGGTACATACTTATCGATTTTAAAATCAGATCTTTTAATTGTACCGATGGCATTAAAGCCGGCTGCATTCTTTTTTCCATGTTCTGGAAACCCGCTTTAATAAAACCTGAATGAAATAAGTTGATAACTGTGAGTAAATATTTTTACTTTGACAATCCAATTTGCTTCATAAACTCAGCATTATCCCAGAAAAGGTATTCCTCATCCATTTGCCCATCTTTATTCCAGTGACCAATAGTTGCCATTGGTAAGTTGTATGACTTACCTGTAGGTTCGATTTTGGTACCGTCAGCAAGAATCATTGGCTTAGTAAACGTCCCTTTAATAGCGCCGATTACCGCCGTCCACTTAGCATCACTCGTTCCAAATCTGACAGGGTGTTCTTCGATCCTGTTGTCCGGTGCGAAGGTCCACATGAACTCGAGTTCTTTAATATGTGCAGGAATACCGACTGTAGTATGGCCATCAGGATAATGAACCAGAATGTTCGCAGCGTGACTTTTGTGCAAGTTTTCCCAGTCCTGCTTCGAATACACTTTGAAATCCAGTTCATCAAACGTGGCCAGATTTTTGGCCAGTTCTTTTGGAATATTCAGTTGCTGGGGTGCTTTCTCACCTGCTTTTGTTCCAATCCAGGGAGATGTTTCCTGAGCTGAGAATGCACTGAATGAGGTAATTAAAAAAATAGCAGTTAATGACTTCTTCGTAAAAATTTTCATAAAAATCCTGTCGGTATCATTAAAATAGTGGATTCAGAATTCGGCTTTTAACACTCTGCGTGAAGATTTTGACAGTGTTATAAAACCAGCATGGGAAATCGTATAACCCGTTACCGGTGTCATCTGGTATCTGCAAAATTTCTTGTTTCTGGGTTTATAGTAGATATAGACTTACCTATCATCAAGTACCAACCTTAAGGTAAGTATGGAAAAATTTAACGACTGTTTTACTCTGGACAACAAAGAGCCCGGTAATGTATTGCGGGAGGCATGCCCTGCTCGGGAAGTTCTCGAGGTTCTTGTGAGCAAATGGACTTTACTTATTATTCACGCTCTTTCTGATGGTCCATCAAGGCCGGGAGACCTGCGAAGAAAAATTCAGGGTATCTCTGAAAAAGTACTTTCACAGAACCTTAAAGAACTTGAGAGCCGAAACCTTTTAACCCGAACTGTTTTTCGGGAGGTGCCACCCAAAGTTGAGTACGAATTAACAGAGTTGGGGACATCTCTGTGGCAGGCCGCGAAGGAGCTGAATAAATGGGTTGAAATGAACTGTCAGTTTCTGATTAAAAACGAAGACAGTTTGCAATGATTATCACAATGATATTTTTTAGCTGTAAATTGATTCTTTAATCTGGCGCAGGCAAACGCAAGGACAAGTTGCCAACCGAGCCAGCGCTGCTAAAGATACCTGTGATGTTCTGTATCTGTTTTATTTAAGGAAGCAGCCAGGGACGGTGGTGTATTCGATTTTTTGATTCAAAAGATATACGTCCTCCCCGGATTGGGGATATGACCCAAGAAAATGAGTGGACTAGTCTTTGCCCGGACCATGATTAAATTTGGTTCCTTTGCCGATAGCATAGAACTGGCCACCGGCAACATAATGTACAGTTCGTAATTCATCAGGCGCTTCATCGAACATCCAGTGACCATTTCGAAAGACGCGATCATCACTCCAGGCGGCGACAATTTCCCCCATAAAGAGGTTGTGTTCCTGTTCATACGCATAATTTGGTATTACCTTACAAACTAACCACCCAGCACAACCTTCTACCAGGGGAATATCAAAACCTTCCTGATAAAATGTAGGTATTTTATCGATTTTTTCAGGCGTTTCCTTATAGCTATGTTCACCAGCGTATAAAACGGTTTCCATCTGGCTAACGACAGGGATCTGCACAGCAAAAAAGCCACTTCTTTCAACTAATTCACGGGTATAAGCCTGCGGGCTAATAAAGGCCATGACTTTATTACTCCCTACGAGGCTAACCCAGGCTGCAGTCATGACATTCCCTCTGCCATGATATTTGGCTGTGATCATGGTCGTGGGGCCAACTTGTAGTAAACGGTAGGCTTTTTTCAACTCAACAGACTGTATTGACATACGATTTATTCCTTCCCAGAAAAGATAAATGTGCCGTTATCAGTAACGGCACATTTAATTCAGCTCTACATACTCAGGGAACTGAAGATGTTTATCAGGCTAACACAGATTTGTAACGTTCGGCCTGCGCCGCAATTTCGTCATTACTGATGGTCGCACTTCCGCCGGTAATAAAAGGCTTCATGTAGTGCAAATTCAGATAGCTGGAGATAGTTTCAAATGACAGCAGATATTCTCCTACAGTGTGCCCGGCTGCGCCATCAGGCTGATAAGCCGACTCAGCACCACCAAGCGAAACCGCCAGCATAAGTTTCTTATCACTCAGAGCCTGCTTTTCGCCACCGTGTGACCAGCCGAAGGTTAACACATCGTCAAGCCATTGCTTGAGAAGTGAAGGCGTGCTGTACCACTGCATCGGGAACTGCAGTACGATACGATCAGCACTTTCCAGCTCCGCTTGTTCAGCAGTAACATTAATTTTGCCATCAGGGTACAAGTCATACAGATAACGTACATTAACTCCTGGCAGTGACTCAGCACCTTTGGCTAAAGCTGAATTTACACGGGATTGATGAATATTTGGATGAAAAACTAATACAGTCGTTTTCATTTCAGTCTCTGCTTAAATTAAAAAAATGTTTCGTCAATATCAAGCCTGGATAATGCTGCGTTGATATCGGTTAATTCGCTTTCGCTAAGCTCTATATTGGTGGCGTGGAAGTTTTCTTCCAGACGATGTAACTTTGTTGTTCCCGGAATAGGTACAATATACGGCTTTTGAGCCAGTTCCCATGCGAGCACAACCTGGGCTGAAGTGGCATTTTTACTTTCAGCGATTTCAGCAATTAAATCCAAAAGCGCCTGATTATTTTCAACAACTTCTGGTCTGAAGCGCCCCATCAAACCTCTGTAGTCGCCTTCACCGTATGTGGTGTTTTTTGTCAGCTTTCCACTCAGGAATCCGTTACCCAGCGGGCTGTATGCCATAAATCCAATATTCAGTTCATCACATACATCAAACAGATCCTGTTCAGGTTTTCGCCACATCATTGAATATTGGTCTTCAATAGCGGTAACCGGACAGACGGCATGGGCGCGTCTTATGTAAGATGCCGGTGCATTTGATAACCCCCAGTATTTAATTTTCCCTTCGGATATCAGATCCTTCATCAAGGTAGCAACGACTTCTGGCTCAACATTAGGATCAATACGATGCTGGAAGAACAGATCTATATGGTCTGTTTGCAGGCGCTTCAGTGAGCCTTCTAATTGCTCCCTTACAGAGTCCGGGTTACTGTCTAATACAGGTACTAACTGGCCATCGACATTATCCATACCGGTCACGCCAAACTTAGTCGCAATGACGACGTTATCCCGGTGTTTTTTTAATGCAACACCCAGCAACTCTTCATTTTCGAAACCATAAATAGGGGCAGTATCGAAGAGGTTGCATCCCAGTTCGATCGCCTTGTCTATAAGAGTGGTTCTTTCATTGATCTCGACTGAGTGCCCATAGCCATGGTCCATACCCATACATCCCAGCCCCAATTCAGAAACCTGAAGTCCCTGACTACCTAACCTTCTCATTTTCATAATGAATCCTGCCATTAACTAAGCTTTTAAAGATTTCGATTGGCTAAGTATACGGGTGGATTTATTGCTAAAAAATTGCTAAATTCACAAAGTAGAATTGCTAAAAATACAACTATCATGAATAAACTCGACGCTCTCAAAGTTTTTGTTACAGCTGCGGAAACCCTGAATTTTCGTGAAGCTGCAGTTAAACTCGCAATCTCGCCCTCTGTAGTCACTCGCACCATTGCTGAACTGGAAAATCAACTCGGTGAACCTCTCTTTAAGCGCAACACCCGATCCATTTTACTGACCAGTTTTGGCGAACTCTTTTTACCGAGGGCAAGACGCCTTCTGGAAGACTCACATGCATTATTTCAGACGGCTAAAGATGATAATGAAATGAAAGGGGTTGTGAGGATCACGCTTTTTCGGTTCCTGGGTCATGAGCAGGTTTTGTACGAACTATTAACTGCCCTTCACCATTATCCTGAGCTGTTTATCGACTGGCGGTTGGATATGATGAAGCTCGATACGGTTCAGCACCGAATTGATATGGGTATCCGTATAGAACGAGAACCAAATCCTAACTTCATTGTCAGGCCCATCATCCAGGTTAAACATGCTTTACTGACTTCTCCCGATTTAATGGCCAGGTTGGGTGCCCCGAAGGACTTTGAAGATTTACGCCAGCGCTATCCTTTCAGCGGTCTGCTTAATCCCGAAACCGGCAAAGTATTTGAATTTATGCTTGATGGCGTGAATACATTTACCCCTCGCCATCTTGAATTCTTTACAACTGACTCCCAGGCTGAAATTCAGGCGGCGTTAGCCGGTAAAGCCGTCATACAATCCAGTAACTTAGCCTGTAGGGACTACATTGAAGATGGCAGACTGGTAAATGTTCTTCCAGAATTAAAACTTGAAACATGGCAGCTTTATCTCTATCGACCTTATCAGAGCCTCATACCCAAGCGTATAAAGACTGTTTTTGACATCCTTGAAAATATATTAAAAAAACACTTTGAGTGATTTTCTCGCCATTAGAAATACAATTTTCTTTATTAAAGATCAGATTGCAAACGTGTCCAGAACTAAAATAGCCCAGACAGGGCTATTCAACATTATCAGACACATATATCAATGATATTGTTACTTTCATTCGTCACGTTTTAGTTATGGCATCAGGGTGTACCCTTATGCCATAACCATTTTTGTTAAAAATACCGCATCGAATAATTTATGAGGGAAACTATATGGCAAGGAGGCAGATTCTTTCTCTGTCGGAAAGAGAATCATTACTGGCATTGCCAGACGATGAGTTAACGCTTACCCGAATGGCCTATTTCAGTGAGCATGACCTGGTGCCACCGTAAACCCGCCAGCCGTTTTGGTTTTGCCGTCCTTCTTGGCTATCTGAAAAATGTCGGCTTTGCTCCGGATAAAAAAAATCCCCCCATCTGACGCACTGCTGAAGCATATCGCCAGCAGGCTAAAGCTTACCGGGGATCTCTGGCCTGCTTATCTTTCCGGCAGGGATACCACTCGGCGCGAGTATTTAACCGAACTGTACCGCTATCATTTCCTGCACCTTTAAATTTTCAGCTATTTTACCCAGTCTTCCATTGTCAGGCCAGGCACTCGCTCAAACTCTCTCACATGGCCACTTTAATGTCCGTGGTGGCGTCCACCGAAGCGCATCTCCGAGTAGGCAATGGCCGAGACAACAATGCGCTGGTTGCACAGCACCGGCTGTTCGCGCATGCCGAACGAGCAGATACAGGTATCGAGCATATCCTGAAAGGGCGTTTGAGCTAGCGGCCTGGTATATGGACCTATTAAAATTGCTGCGCTCTATTTCTTCCCTGCATAGGCGTTTCATCCCATGAGAGCACACTAACTGTTTCCCGATGTCAGCGAAACGAAGCAGCATAATCAAAGAGATACCTATGGTGCTCGTCCCAGATAAACTTTGATAGCATGGCAGACTGCTGCAAACAATCTCTGCGGGCGCAGAGATTAAATCACGTCCTTAACTTTGCCTGACAGTTTTGTGGCAAGTGATGACTCACCCAGCCCAAAAAATATCCCGGTTGCCAGCGCAATAATGCCGTTACCCGAGATCATCGCCGTTGAAACTTCCCCGAGTTTGATCTCAAAGAATCCTGCCAGAAGACAGAATGTGACAGCCAATGACAGCATACAACAGTAAATCAGCCTCAGTAACAGGCTGCGATGCTGGCTGATGTTCTCGTAGATTTCATCAAATACGATGTTTCCGGTTTTGATTGAAACAAACAACCATGAACCCAGACAGGTCCCGATGAGCACTGCGGGTACGTTCTTCAGTTCAGCATGAAAAAAGTACTGCGCCGCACCCAAAATAATCATTAGAAGCAGTGCATACAGACCGTATATTCCCATTATCCGATTTCTGACAAAGATCCATGACGAACTGAGGATGGTTTTTTTCAGCTCATTGAGTGCCTGGCTTGCTGGAACAAAGTCACCCTCCCGGCCTGAGAAACAGACCTGCGCGGCCTGAAATATCTGCTCGTAGGCTTCAAGCCGCTTATCTTTATCCTTTTCAAACAGCGCATTGACAGTCTGAACAACACGCTCCACATCAAGACGGAACTTCAGATATTCTTCGGGTACCTTCCCATCACCAACAGGTGAAAAGCCAATCCCCTTAGGCTCAGAATTATTCGGATATCGCGAGACGATAAAATAGCGTTTCTGTTCACTCATCGCAGAGCACCTGCTTTTTACAGATCGAACATTCATCGGTTTCTTTGCGGGCAAGCAGGATTGAGGGCTCCAGTGAGAAATCAGGTCTCCCCTTCATTATTTCGATCTGTGCAAGGATCGCACTCACATTTTCCCTGTGCTGCGGCGCTGATTCCAGCAGATCATTAAAATAGGAAGTAAGAACCTCAAGATTTCTGGTTAACATTACTGGCCTGCCCTGATATTGAGATGTTGTTTAACGGTAATATCTTCGAATTCAATGCCATAGGCGCTGAATTCCTGCCTGACTTCGTTGAAAAGGTCATTTGTTCTGTTCTGTGTGTCTTCGATCGTAAGCAGCGCGGTAAAGCTGACTTCCTCATCGGGGAATTCCCCGGGAGTCCTTTCTATTGAACTGATTTTCAGCCGCCACTGGTCGGAAGCACCGACACCAGCCTTCGTTTTGGTTTCAAATTCATATTTTTTGACGGGCCACCACTTCAGGCCATGTTCAATCTGACTTTTCTCATAGTTAACGTCTTTACCGAGCCGGACTTCCCAGACTGACTGACAGTTTTTCCGGTAAGCCCATTCATTTTTCTTGGTGTCTCGTCTGAATTGCTGAAGCACAGCGTCCACGTTGATGCGGCAATATTCGGCGCCGTAGTTCTGGTTTATGACGGGATCGTAGGCAATGGTCAGCGTGGCTTTACCATGGCATTTTCCGCCTGCCGTGGTCAGGCTGCGAGGCCAGTTGAAATCAAACTCCAGTACTTCGCTGCGCTTGAGGCTTCCGCTCAAAACCAGCGTAATGCTGCTGTCGTCACTATTAAGCATATCGCGGGAGGTCAACGGCATGCCAAATCCGGCAAATCGCCTCGCTGAAGAGATATCAACGCTTTTGTCCTTAAGCGGCGGCGTCAGGTCTGAGTGATGAACCAGCATGGCGACAAGGGAATTACGTGACAATTTTCCTGATGTCCTCTGATCCAGACTGGCGAGGATTTTGGAAACCAGAGGCGCGGAGAAGCTGGTACCCGCCTCTTCCACGAGTTCCCCACTGCCGTCAATGGAAACCAGCCCGGTTTTACCCGATTTCAGGGAATACCCTCCATAGTGGATCACATCCGGCTTTACCCCCATAGCTACGCCGGGTCCGCGACGCGTATAGACCGTAGGAGCACCGTGAACGTTGATGTCACAACCTGGTGGGTTTACCGCACCCACAGTGATGGCGCTGGCGGCCTCAGCTGGCTGAGAAAGTCGATCGACATCCGAAAACTGCAGCGCTGCCGGTCTTGATGCCCAGGAGCCTCTGAAGTCAATGCTGCGTAGGTTCCCGGATGAAACGACAAAGAGCACATCGTATTTTTTTGAGATACGGTCGATTTGCGTGGCGGCAAAACTGTAGGAATCATCGCGGACAAACTCGCGGAAATTGAGACTGAAATTAAAGATGCGGAACCCCTTCCCAACC
This sequence comes from Pectobacterium sp. CFBP8739, assembly GCF_013449375.1. Classification (GTDB taxonomy): domain Bacteria; phylum Pseudomonadota; class Gammaproteobacteria; order Enterobacterales; family Enterobacteriaceae; genus Pectobacterium. The sequence continues at coordinate 243,772 of NZ_JACDRR010000005.1, forward strand.
GCATCACCAACCTCAATATCCAGCCAGTCAAAAAAATCACCCGGGTCGGAAAAATAGGTGGTGAACGTATTGGATTTACTGTTGTGAACGGGGATCCAGATATCATAGAGCAGGCAACCGTCATCATCGACCTGGGGAAGATCCGGGTTCAGCATGCCCCCGCAGACCAGAAGGCTTGCCACCTGGGAGCCATGGTTTGGATCGCAGTCATCGGCTTCAAAGCCATTGGATACTTCCACACACCACTTGGCCAGTTCGTCATGGTGAATGCCGCTGTCAATAACGCCCACACGGGGATAATTCTCCCCCTCCGTTCTGACGGGTAGTGAGAAGTCCTGCGCTACCGGGGAGTTCGACGGGTGCGCACGGGAAATTTTAGGCGGCAAAGAAATGCGCTTTACCAGCGGGCTGGCGCTGAGAACAGAGAGCAGGATCCGGTGTCTGTCCGAAGAATTATCAACGTCAGATGGTGAAAAATTCAGCTCCAGCCGCTTGTCAAAATCAACCTGAAAATCGTGGCCTGATTCAGGTCTGAGAAGCTGGATCATGATGGTTTTAGATGAGGTCGGGTGACGGCTTAGCTTCGTCGCATAGACGCCGGCCCCAAGTGTCTTCAGTTGCTCTTTCAGAGATCGCTTCATTGAGAGTATGGCATCGCTGGTGACGGTAAACTGCATGGCGTCAACGGGTCTGAAATCAACCAGCTCAACCTGGTAGCCGGTAAATCCCTCATCTTTATCGGCATGCCAGGCTGCGTTATCCTCTGGGGAAAAGGCTATTTTCTCTTCGCTGCCATAAAAGCTGATGCGATCGATTGCCCCCGTCTCACTTTTTGCTTCGCTGGGCTTAACAACGATTTTGCCTTGTCTCTCGTCGTACACTTTATTGGTAAATTCTTCAGCGCCATCAATCTTGCTGAACAGATGAACCAGATTTTTGTCTGTAACCTGAATCAGCAGTTCCCCTATTCCCAGTGAGCCCACAACAGGCGCTTTACTTACGGGGAAGAGTCTGTCAACCGGTCGATGGGATTTCGCCAGCGCCTGAGGATTTAGCTCAACTTTCACCAGACCAAGCTCATAGCCTGACCGATGAAGCTGGTTTCTGACATTCCCCACTTCATCAAGGAGGTTCTTTTTATGCTTTTTGAAGGCGTCATCCCGATCGGCGTAAAAATCAGTGTTGCTGCCCCCAACTCTAGGTGGCGGTATACGTTTAAACTGTTCAGATTTTAAAATAACCTGAACTGGATTATTTCTTTTCATATATTACCCCATCCTTAGCAATCAACCTCCCGACGACAGTCAGGATTCTTTAATATTTCTGGAAACTTTTGACTGAGTAACGTCAAAAACAAGCGCAATCTCTTTCTGGGTAAATTCATGTTTTTTGTGCAACAGGCTCATAATTGCAGCATCCTGATTATGCGATAACAACTGCATGAATTCATTGACCTCACTGCCAGCATGAATAACTACAAAGGACTGAACCATCTCAAGAAAAGTCTGAGGACTTTTACTGATTGCAGCCATTCTCTTGAAATTATTAAGCATTAACTGAATATCAGAACCGTTAAATCCGTCAGTCAGAACGGTCAGAAATTTTATCTCTTCTGGCGTAAAGCTCAAGGGATGAATATATTTTTCAATAATCTTCATTCTTGCCGGATAATTTGGCTTAGGAACCAATATTCGCATTTCAAACCTTCGCCATACAGCAGGGTCCAACAATACCTCATGGTTAGTAATGGCTAACGTCATACCACTTTTTGATCTGGCATCGATACACTGCAGCAATGTATTAACGATGCGCTTAATTTCACCGACTTCATGCTTGTCATTTCGCGCCTTTGCTACGGCATCAAACTCATCCAGAAGCAGGAGACAGTCATACTGTGCAGCAAAATCAAACAGGTTATTGATATTTCGGGCACTTGTGCCCAGTAAAGATGAAACAAGCCCATCCAGCCTAGCAAGCACGATAGGTAATTCGAGCATTCTGGCGATATAAAAGGAAAGCATCGTTTTACCCGTTCCCGGCAATCCGAAAAGCAGGCAGCTCAGTGAAGGCATCACGCCATACCGAGCCAGTTTGTCCAGATTGTTCCATTGTTCAATCAGTTGGCTGACTGCTGAAGCCAGCTCATCGGGCATAACCGGGAGTTCTGCGGTCACGAGCTCTTCAGGAAAGATAATCTGTGCAAGTGGCGATCCGCTTTCTTTGTCCACAGGCACTTTGACGTTTTCCCTGAGTTTCTGCTTTCGAAGAAATGAGACTCGAGAGAGTTCAACTCTGGCTGGCTCCAGTGTGTTGAGCGTACTGGCTCTGTTGATGAGCCCTCTGAGCAATTTTGCTTCAGCAGTTTGTTGTCCTTCTCTGAGAGCATCATAAAGGCGCTCCATCTGCTGTAAAGCGCCTGCGGAGGCCCCATCCTTGATAATCTGCCGGCATAATGCCGCTACGATTTTAAAGTTCTCCACACAGCACCTGTATATTTATCCAGTTTAATTGTGTTTTGATTATAGATACCACTTGTGTCGCATGCAACCGCTTCAGAAGAAAGTCGCATAAAAATCTCAAAATGTGAATCTTCATTAGATAAAAATGCATCAAACCGAAGAAAATTGATTTTTTTTTAGCAAAAATGAATAAACCTGACACTTTCTGAGAATATTTTCGAGTTTCAAAAATGCTAACCTCCTTCATCTGTCAGATCTTATAGACCTTTCCAGTGCGCTTGAGATAAAAAAACACAGCGTTTGTGAAAGGTGGCTAAAATGAAAAACAGCTCAAAAACAGGTCGAATAGCATTAGTTCATGAAGTGAACTCGTGGAGGGTGATTGCGTAGGTTAAAAATTAACAGCAAAAACAAAGAGGTAAACGCTATGGTATCTATGAACCAAATATGTACTCAACATAAGTTAAATAAGGTGAATACGCATCACTATAGCCAAGCCCGACCTATCCACGATATGGATGGGTCGTATCAATCTGGTGCGTGTTCTCAAAAAAGTACGGAGCTACTTTGTACGTTGCCCAAACGAATGCTACAGCCGATTGCCATCAGCATGTACTGGCACCCGAAAAATAGTCACGATCCGGCCAACGTCTGGTTACGTGCACAACTGCTTAATGCTGCAGGCCTTCAGCCGTAGTAATAACGTTTCGGTGGTCTGCATCAGGCAATAATTGCCGCTCGCCCCGCTTTCTTGTAACCTTCCCTTGCTACAAGCCTAATCCTGAACACAAAAACCTGAAACTACTGGACGTTACATGACAGCTCATATTTCTAAAGATCCTTTGCATGGCGTCACGCTTGAAATGCAAGTCAATGCACTGGTTGCCCGTTTTGGCTGGGTTGAGTTGGGTAAACGGATCAACATCAATTGCTTTAAAAGCGACCCAAGCGTTAAGTCCAGTTTAAAGTTTCTGCGTCGGACACCCTGGGCGCGTGCCGAAGTTGAAGCACTGTACCTTGATTCTCTGGAAGGTTCTGCCCCCGTAAAACCAGATGATAGCGCTATTGATCCCTGGGCTAATAGTCGCAGAAATAAGAGCTAACCAACGTGAAAAAGCCAGTCGTACTCATTGCTGCTGCGCTTCTACTTGTCAGTTGCGCGTCTAAACCACCGAGTTCGCTTATCACCCCCCTTCCACCGCTTAAACAGCCGCTTCCGGTGAAATCTCAGCAGAATAAGGAACCCATGCGCGGTGTTTGGCTGGCGACAGTCTCCCGCCTGGATTGGCCGCCAGTGGCATCCGTCAATGTCAGCAGCCCTGCTAGCCGCATAACTCAGCAGCAAGACGTGCTGAAAGGCAAGTTGGATAAATTGAAAAGCCTCGGTATCAATACTGTATTTTTTCAGGTCAAGCCGGATGGTACCGCGCTCTGGCCTTCTAAAATATTACCCTGGTCAGATATGTTAACGGGCAATATTGGTGAGGACCCAGGCTACGATCCGCTACAGTTCATGCTGGATGAAGCGCACAAGCGCGATATGAAAGTCCATGCCTGGCTTAATCCCTACCGCGTTTCCGTTAACACTAAATCCGCAACCGTGACGGAACTCAATAGCACCCTGTCGCAAAATCCTGCCAGCGTATTTGTGTTGCATCGCGACTGGATCCGCACGGCAGGCGATCGCTTTGTACTCGACCCTGGTATTCCAGAAGCACGAAACTGGATCACCAGTATCGTGGCTGAAGTCGTTGCGCGCTACGCTATTGACGGTGTGCAATTCGATGACTACTTCTATGCAGAATCATCCGGCTCGATTCTTAACGATGGTGAGACTTTTAAGAAATATGGTCAGGGATTTGGCTCAAAGGCGGACTGGCGGCGGCACAATACACAGTTATTGATTGAACAGGTGTCGCGCACGATCAAGCAGTTGAAACCCGAAGTTGAATTTGGTGTAAGTCCCGCAGGCGTGTGGCGCAACCGGTCACACGATGCGGCAGGTTCTGACACGCGAGGCGCGGCGGCTTACGATGAAGCTTATGCCGATTCTCGCCTGTGGGTGCAGCAAGGGTTGCTGGATTATATTGCCCCACAGATATACTGGCCGTTCGCGCGCGACGCGGCGCGTTATGATGTTTTGGCAAAATGGTGGGCGGATGTGGTGAAACCCACAAACACACGCCTCTATATTGGCGTTGCGCTGTATAAAGTGGGTGAACCTTCAAAAAATGAGCCTGACTGGACGATAAATGGCGGTGTGCCGGAGCTGAAAAAACAGCTCGATTTGAACGAATCAATGCCGCAAATTAACGGCACAATTCTGTTCAGAGAGAACTATCTCAATCAACCACAAACCCAAGAAGCGGTTAATTACCTCAGAAACCGCTGGGGTGGTTAGCGCTATACGAAAATAAGCCCGCGTAAATCCTGGTAACAGACTTAGCGGGCTTTCTTTTTTACACTTAAATTTCAAAAACCTTACCGCCTACTGGCACGCCTTGCCCACTTTTATAATTTCCCCGAACAACGTCTTCGGGGCGAAGATTGTTAAATTGTGCATAGTTTGCTACGGCATCCTGCGTAAAACGCCCTGATTCGTCGTGGCTGACATGCGCGCTGCTCTGCTTACGGTAGTACGTGATAGTAATGGTTTTTGGATTACTCATCTGTTGAGTCATATAAATAGCCATCTTTCCTCCGTCATCCGTCTCTGATCGTTAATGTCGATAAATGCCACAGAAATCGTTCAGCCCGCTGTGGCATGTTCGATAATAAAATGCGATATGGGCACTCACCAGCGATGGAACGGCATATGGCTTTTTACCTGCGCCATGAGCAATCCATTAATACATTGATAAATAAATGATTTATTTTATTTTCATGAATGAAAGTGAGCTTGGCATAGGGTATTTAACAGGCGTTTCTCATGTAGTCATCCGTTTTTTTGTTCAATATTACTCCCAATATCAGGAAAGATTTTTTGCTTATTTAATAAGCATGTAAGATAGCCATGGCATCATGATTCGTAAAAAATCAATCAACCGTTTGATTTTTATGTAAAAAAATAAAAGTTTCGAAACGAAATAAATCATTGAGTCGGTGACTGAAAAACCCTATATTGGCCGCGTTTTTCTTATAGCAGTTACGTGTTTTAATTCATTCATTTATTCAACTGTGGTTGCCTGCGAGCACACGGTTGTAGGAGAGATATGATGACGGATAAAGTCCGTATTGACAGTTTAGGTGCGAATTCATTAAACGGAAACAATGAAACCTATTTGGCAAGACAAGCTGAATTTGAATCGAACGTGAGGAGTTATCCACGCAAATTGCCTCTGGCAATTGCGAAAGCTGAAGGCGTGTGGATTACTGATGTTGAGAATAATCAATATCTTGATTGTCTGGCTGGTGCGGGTACGCTCGCGCTTGGACATAACCATCCTGACGTGCTGCAAAGCATCCAACGTGTCATTACTAGCGGCTTGCCGTTACATACACTGGATCTGACAACACCGTTGAAAGATCAGTTCTCCGAATACCTGCTTTCCTTACTGCCTGGTCAAGGCAAAGAGTATTGCCTTCAGTTTACGGGCCCTTCTGGCGCCGATGCGGTCGAAGCCGCGCTGAAACTGGCAAAAAAATACACCGGCCGTGCTGGTGTGATCAGCTTCTCCGGCGGCTACCACGGCATGACGCATGGCGCCCTGTCGGTAACCGGTAACCTGTCACCGAAAGAAGCGGTCGACGGCATGATGCCTGAAGTTCAGTTTATGCCTTATCCGCATCAGTACCGTTGCCCGCTGGGTATTGGCGGTGAAGCCGGCGTTAAAGCATTAACCTACTACTTCGAAAACCTGATCAACGACGTTGAGAGTGGCGTACGCAAACCGGCGGCGGTCATTTTGGAAGCCGTTCAGGGCGAAGGCGGCGTTAACCCGGCTCCTACCGAGTGGTTGCAGCGCATCCGTAAAGTGACGCAGGAACACGGTATTCTGCTGATCATCGACGAAGTTCAGGCTGGCTTTGCGCGTACTGGTAAATTCTTTGCCTTTGAACATGCGGGCATTGAGCCAGATATTATCGTGATGTCCAAGGCCGTTGGTGGCGGTCTGCCATTAGCCGTACTGGGTATCAAGAAGCAGTTCGATGCCTGGGCTCCTGGTCACCACACGGGGACGTTCCGTGGTAACCAACTGGCGATGGCAACGGGCCTGACGACGCTGAAGCACCTCAAAGACAATCAGGTAGCCAACAAAGTCGCTGAGCAAGGTGAATGGCTGAAAGCTAAACTGGCTGAGCTGCAAAAACGTTATCCGGTGATCGGCCACATTCGTGGTCTGGGATTAATGATTGGGATTGAGATTGTTAAACCTGGCGAAGCGCAGGATCACATGGGTTGCTACCCGGCTGACGGCGAGTTGTCTGCCCTGTTGCAGAAAAAATGCTTTGAATCAGGCCTGATTCTGGAGCGCGGTGGCCGTAACGGTTGCGTTCTGCGTCTGCTGCCTTCTCTGCTGATCAGCAATGCTGAATTGGAAATTTTCCTGGATAAATTTGAAAACGCCCTGCTGTCTGCTGGCGTGAAGCCAGTCTGAGTGGAGCGAATGACCACGATGTCCCAATTAGTAGAAACAGCCGTTAACCCGATTCTGGCCTCTTCTGCACAGAGTATCGAAGCCTATCAGGAAGCGATTACGCAGAGTAGTCAGGCCGTCATGCAGTGGCTGCAACAGCCTGAGATGTATCAGGGAAAAACCGTTGCCGAACTGCGTGAACGCATCACGCTGGATTTTAATCCTCAGGGCCTGGGTAACCAGGCCGCTATCGAGCGTGCGATTGAATACTTTTTGAAAGACAGCCTGTCGGTGCATCACCCGCAGTGCGTTGCTCACCTGCACTGCCCGAGTCTGGTGGTCAGCCAGGCGGCGGAAGTCTTGATTAACGCCACCAACCAGAGCATGGATTCCTGGGATCAAAGCCCGTCAGCGACCATCATCGAGATGAAGCTGATTGAATGGCTGCGTACTCAGGTTGGTTATCAATCTGGAGACGCTGGCGTGTTCACCAGCGGCGGCACTCAGAGTAACCTGATGGGGTTGATGCTGGCGCGTGATGCCTTCTTTGCCCGTCAGGGACATTCGATCCAACAAGATGGATTGGTGGGTAACCTGAAGAAAATTAAAGTGTTTTGTTCTGAAAATGCGCATTTCTCGGTGCAAAAGAACATGGCTTTACTGGGGCTGGGTTATCAATGCGTTACGCTGGTGAAAACCGACCGCTTCGCGCGGATGGATCTGAACGATTTAGCGGAAAAAGTGGCGCAGGCCAAAGCTAGCGGCGAGCAGATTCTGGCGATTGTCGCGACAGCGGGTACCACGGATGCAGGGGCGATCGATCCTCTGCGGGCGATTGCAACGCTGGCGGCAGAACACCAGATTTGGGTACACGTTGATGCAGCCTGGGGCGGCGCCCTGCTGCTGTCCGAGAAGTATCGCGATTATCTGGACGGTATTGAACTGGTGGATTCCGTTACGTTGGATTTCCACAAGCAATTCTTCCAGACCATCAGCTGTGGTGCATTCTTGCTGAAAGAAGCCCGCCACTATGAACTGATGCGTTATCAGGCGGCTTACCTGAACTCTGAGTTCGATGAAGCGCAGGGCGTTCCGAATCTGGTGTCTAAGTCATTGCAGACGACGCGTCGTTTTGACGCGCTGAAATTGTGGATGGGTCTGGAAGCCTTAGGTCAACAGCAGTACGCGGCGATCATCGATCACGGCGTTACGCTGGCACAGCAGGTTGCACAGTATGTGGCTGAACACGCGTCACTGGAATTAGTGATGCAGCCACAGCTGGCAAGCGTACTCTTCCGTTATCGCCCGCAGCAACTGGCGACAGCAGATGATGCGACTGTTGCACTGCTTAACCAACGCATTGGCGATGCTCTGCTGGAATCAGGCCGCGCCAACGTGGGTGTCACCGAATTTAATGGTGTGACCTGCCTGAAACTGACGTTATTGAACCCAACCGTTAGCCTGGACGATGTCAAAGTCCTGCTGGCACTGGTTGAAAGCACGGCTCAGCCGCTGCTGAACGCGTAACGCTGCTGCTACGTCAGTATTGCCTGAAGACAAGCCGATAACCTCAATGGTTATCGGCTTTTTACTCTCTAATTCGTCTCGGTTTCTTATACCCACCTTCTCTTTATCTTGCCGGAAAACAACGGCAGAACTTCTACCACGGCTGGAAAGGATCAGGAAAATGGCACCATTCATCAGGGCCAAGCGCGATTTCTTCGTCCGTCAATAAAGCATGGTTCAATCTGGATCGCAGGCCGTCCTCATCCATCTCGATCCCAATGAACACCAACTCCTGACGAGCATCGCCAATATCATCCATCCAGTTTGACAAGATGTAGTACAGCGATTCGGGATCATCTGGCCACCGTTCCCTGGGAACACTCGCCCACCATTGACCGGCGAATCCCTCACGTGCCACACCACCCGCTTGTGACCATGAACCCGCGAAGCTCGGACGGCTCGCCAGCCAGAAAAAGCCTTTTGATCTCACTACGCCAGTCAGATCTCCCGCAATAACATTCCAGAAGCGTGCCGGATGAAACGGCTTACGCGCCCGGAAAACGAAATGAGTAATGCCATACTCTTCTGTTTCCGGCGTATGCTCTCCCCGTAACTCCTTGAGCCAGCCGGGTGCCTGTGAGGCGGCATCAAAATCGAATAAACCGGTATTGAGTACCTGATCCAAGGGAACCTGTCCAAACTGGGCAACCACGATTCTCGCACGTGGATTCAGCGAATGCAGGATAGCCATCAGCTTTTCCTGCTGGGGGTTATCGATCAGGTCAACCTTGTTGAGCACCAGGACATCGCAGAATTCAATTTGGTCGATCAGTAAATCCACAACCGTGCGCTCATCCTCCTCGCCCAACGATTCTCCACGTGAGCGGATGCTTTCATTCGCGCTATAGTCTTTTAAAAAATTAAACGCATCCACGACGGTGACGAGCGTATCCAGCCTTGCTACATCGGACAGACTTTTTCCATCATCATCGGCAAACGTAAACGTTTCGGCAACGGGTAATGGTTCCGCAATCCCCGTGGATTCAATCACTAACTGGTCAAAACGCCCTTCTTTGGCAAGCTGACTGACTTCCAGTAAAAGATCTTCACGTAACGTGCAGCAGATGCAACCGTTACTCATTTCCACCAGTTTTTCATCCGTACGTGACAGCGCCGCGCCACCTTCCCTGACCAACGTGGCATCAATATTCACTTCGGACATGTCATTGACGATGACGGCAACCCGACGGCCTTCACGGTTTGCAAGAATATGGTTCAGCAGCGTCGTTTTACCGGCGCCTAAAAACCCTGACAGCACGGTGACGGGCAATCTTTTATCTACCCTTTCATATCGGGAAACTTCAGACATTATTCGCATCCTTTTCTGGCTTGTAACGCTATCGAATACATGAATAGACGTTCTTGGATAGCCCGCGAAAATAAGCACGGGCACCTGAATTTATTGTTATGTTATAACATAACAATAAATCATTGCCAGTATTTGCAAGGATTTACCGTGAATAGCTTTTTTAGCCCTACGGGGGAACCCCGCAGGGATGGGAGTAAAACAAAGACTTAGTACGAATATCCCGGTTTTTTCGCCAGCGTATCCAACTGCGGTTTGATGAGCGGATCGTAAACGTCATCCTTCCAGCGATCGGGCTGAACTTCGTTAAACGCCACAGAAAGCGAGTCGTCAGAAGAACCGAAGTGCTTCTTCAAAACCGCGGCAAGATCTTCCGCGACAACTTTTTTCTCTTCTTCAGACAGGTTTCTTGGGAAGTGTTTGACATCAATATGGGGCATGAAATTGTCCTTTTCAGTGATGAAACAGCACGTTGGTTAAAATACCAGTGAGTTAAGATAGCCAGTGTGTATGAAGACGGCAATAGATAACCCGCCGATGATAGACAACTTGATGATAAACATCCTGCCTGAGATAAATTGGCCTAAATTCATCGAAGTGTGTCATTCAGGCCACTGTTAGCGTTCGGTCAGATTCTTATACTGCTGCTGTTTGGTGCATAACGGCACCGCCAGTTAACCTGATAGGAAGCGATAAGATGAAAATAACGCAGATTCGCAATGCGACATTGCAATTGGAATTTGGTGGAAAAACGTTTTTGATTGATCCGATGTTGGCAGCGAAAGCGACTTATCCTGGATTTCCGGGAACGGCCAACGAACACCTGCGTAATCCCTTGGTCGAACTTCCTCTGTCTATGGCGACGATTCTCGATGTTGATGCAGTGATTGTGACGCATACCCACCTTGATCATTGGGATGATACCGCCCGTGAGGTTATCCCGAAGACGATGCCGATCTTCAGCCAGAATGCACAGGATGCTAACCTTATTCGGCGCGCAGGATTTACCTCCGTGCGTGTACTGGGTGAGCAGACGGAATATGACGGCATCACGCTGATCAAAACGTCTGGTCAGCACGGTTCTGATGAAATCTATGCGAATCCACAAATGGCAGAAAGACTGGGTGACGTCTGCGGTATTATCTTTCAGCATACTCACGAGAAGTCGCTGTATCTGGCGGGCGACACCGTCTGGAATCAGCATGTTATTGATGCACTGACGCACTACACACCCGATGTGGTGGCGCTGAATATCGGCAATGCGGTCATTCCCAGTTTGGGTTCTATTATCATGGGAAAAGAGGATGTACAGCGCGTACATCAGCTCGTGCCCAATGCGGCAATAGTCGCAACGCACATGGAAGCGGTGAACCATTGCCTTTTAAGCCGTGCAGAACTGCGTGACTATCTGCATGAAGAACAGCTTCAGTCTATCGCGTATGTGCCCAACGATGGCGACAGCGTGGAATTCTGAATGGGGTAATAACCAGAACCTATTGATGATTTAATGAGGGCTATGATGGCTGTGCTAACCGTTGCGGTGGTTGTATCCGAGAATTTTAGCCCGTTTCACTTATCTATACCGGGCATGGTGTTCAGCGACATGCTCTATGAAGAAAAACAGTTTGAGATTTTTTTCTGTACGGAAAAACCGGGCATGGTTGCTTCTGAACACGGCTTTTCCATTAACGTTGAGCACGGATTTTCCGCGTTAGAAAACGCCGATTTGATCGTGGTTCCCTACTGGTCTCACCCAGAGACGCGCCCTTCTGTATCGCTTCTGGATGCATTACGTGATGCCGCCACGCGAAAAGCACAAATCGCCGGATTATGTCTGGGGACTTATGTACTGGCTTACGCCGGATTGTTAGAGGGGCGCCGCGCCTCGACACACTGGGCGTTTGAACAGGATTTCATCGCCCGCTTTCGTCATGTGAAGTTAGATACCAATGCGCTCTATGTCGAAGATGAGCATCTGATTACCTCTGCGGGCACAGTGGCAGCTATTGACTGCTGCCTTTATCTGGTACGCCAGCACTGCGGCAGCGCTATTGCTAACCGTGCCGCTCGTCGTCTGGTGATTCCGCCTTACCGGGAAGGCGGCCAAGCCCAGTTTATCGAACATCCGATACCGGAAAATACGCGGGATAGCAAAATCAATCAGCTACTGGACTATCTGCGTAGCCATCTCCGTTATTCCCACTCCTTGGATACGTTGGCAAGCCGCGTGCAGATGAGCCGCAGGACATTTACCCGGCACTTCTTCCGAGCCACAGGGATGACCGTCAGCGACTGGCTAACGGCGGAGCGGCTTCACCATAGCCAGGTATTGCTGGAATCGACCTCCCACTCCATCGAAGCGATTGCGGATAGCGTCGGGTTTCAGTCAGCGGTAACCTTTCGCCAGCAATTCAAACAGCGTTTTAGCGTGAGCCCGACCGACTGGCGTAAAACGTTTCAGGATAAAAGCAGCGTCCGCTAATCCCATCGCGAACAGGAAAATAGCCAGATCATTATGCTATTGGTGAAGATACGGATCGCCACCTACCCTTAAAATGTGATTATGGTCACATTCATCAATACCACGAACACAACACCCCACTGACAAACACACGCCCTTTCTGACTAACGTTAATCGCCTATCGTGACACTTTGTTTATGTTTATCCACGATAAAACATGGAGACCCCATGCAAACGCGTAACACGACGCTGATTATTTTCAGCGATCTCGACGGATCGTTGCTCGATCATGAAACTTATCGGTGGGATGCCGCACAACCGTGGCTGACGCGGCTGGCAAATGAGTCCATTCCACTGATTATCACTACCAGTAAAACGGCGGTCGAAGTTGCCCCCTTACAGCAGGCGCTCGGGCTGGAACAGTATCCCTACATTGCAGAAAACGGTGCCATTGCCGCTCTCCCACTGACATGGCAAACGCACCCCGATTACCCACGGAAGCGGATTGGCGTGGAATATTCCGTCATTCGTGATCGGTTGGTGCAGCTACGTGCATCTGGTTTCCGCTTCAAAGGCTTTGGCGATATGAACCAGGCTGAAATAGCCGAGGTGACTGGGCTAACCAAACAAGAGGCTCGCTGGGCACAACAACGTGAAGCCTCTGAGCCGCTACTTTGGCTGGATGATGCTAGCAAGTTACCGCTTTTTCGCCAGTTATTAGCGGAGATGGGGCTGTCTCTAACCCAAGGAGGTCGCTTCCATCACGTTATGGGTAAGCAAGTGAGTAAGGGATTCACGGCTAACTGGATAAAAACACAGTACATCGAGAAATACGCAACTTCCGTCAAAACGCTTGGTCTGGGCGATGGCTCTAACGATGTTTCTTTCTTATGTACAGTAGACTGTGCCGTACTCATCAAAGGTAAAGAAAATCAAATCCTTACCCTGCCTGAGTCGTACGCTGGTGAGCAATATTGTACGCAGGCTTCAGGGCCACAGGGCTGGAGTGAAGGACTGGCGCATTTTATCGGCAACGGTCATTTCTCGGCATAAAACAGCCACAAGATGGTATGGGAGCATAGGATGAGCGAATTTTATCAAGATGGCATCATTACCAATTTTCACAATCTTACCCACAGAAGTACGGAAGAATTGGAATATGAACTTCAGGTCTTCTCTGGGCAAAACAGTATGGGGCTGATTCTGCCCTCACTGTATTCTGAGCTGGAAGGCCCTGCGCTAAGCCATATTATCGATCAGCTCTCTCAGGTTTCTTACCTTGGCGAAATTGTGATTGGGTTAGATCGCGCCGATCGGGAACAGTTTCTTCATGCCCGAAAATTCTTCTCTCGCCTGCCGCAGCGACATCGTATTCTGTGGAACGATGGTCCGCGCCTGAAAGCGCTTAGCGATGAACTGGCAGAAAAAACGCTGGCGCCACAGGAACCCGGCAAAGGCCGCAATGTCTGGTTTTGTGTCGGCTACACGCTGGCATCGCGCCGTTCAGCCTGTGTTGCCCTGCACGACTGTGACATTGTCACGTACGATCGTGCCATGCTGGCTCGCCTGCTCTATCCCGTAGCGAATCCGCACTTTAATTATGATTTCTGCAAAGGCTATTACGCTCGCGTTGCTGAGGGAAAACTGAATGGCCGCGTAGGACGCCTGCTGGTTTACCCGTTACTGAAATCACTGCAAAAGGTCTATGGCAATTCTGACTATCTGGATTACATGCGCAGCTACCGCTATCCGCTTTCCGGCGAATTTGCCATGCGCACCGCAATCCTGAATAACCTGCGTATTCCGAGCGATTGGGGGTTGGAAATTGGCGTACTGTCAGAAATTCATCGCGGTACCGCAACTCGGCGTATTTGTCAGGTGGATATCGCTGATCGCTACGATCATAAACATCAGCCGATGTCTGAAGACGACCCGAATGCAGGACTACAACGTATGGCGGCTGACATCACCAAAGCGTTGTACCGTAAACTGGCGATTCTCGGCGTGAATATCACTTCAGACTCTTTCCGCGTCCTGCGTGCGACCTATTATCGTACCGCCCTTGATATGATCGATGCTTTCGAACATGACGCTCGTATGAACGGCCTGAGCTTTGATCGGCATAAAGAGGAGTCGGCGGTCGAATTATTCTCTGATGTGATCACTTTTTCCGGTCATGCTTATAGCGATAGCCCTGGTGATAAACCCTTTGTACCGAGTTGGAACCGTGTGCAGTCTGCGTTTCCCGATATTCTTGAACGCCTGTACGCTGCCGTAGAAGCTGACAATCAGGAAAGGTGATGCTTTCCTCGCTACCTCATGGGGCAAGCGCATCAAGATGCATCATTTCATGCGTCATGGTGGATCCCTCACATAAGTAATTCATATTTTTTGGTTTAATTACCCGATGAATAAATAAATTTTTTTTATCTTTTATCGATACACAAAAAAGCTGAAATATCCCGCCACACGGGAAAATGTGTCGTAAGAAAATAGTATTTTCCCTATATGACAAGGAATTAGCGGTTGCTATATAAGGAAAACTGGCTCGCTTTATGCTTGAGCTCTTCTGCCACTATGCAACTAAGGAGAGTGTTTTGATGAATTTTTTAATCAATGAAAGCGACGTGTTAAACCCGAAACGCAGAGCATTATTAAAACTTTCTGGCGCCCTGCTGGGGACGGCAGCAGTCACAACCGGATTAAGTTCTCGCGTTTTTGCCGAGACACAACCTGAGAGCCCAGCATTTACCGCGCCGTCGGCCAATAACCCGATCCGCATTAATTTCAATGAAAATCCACTAGGTATGTCACCTAAAGCGCAAGCCGCCGCACGCGATGCCGTCGTGAAAGCCAACCGTTATGCAAAGAATGAAATTTTACTGCTTGGCAATAAGCTGGCTGCACACCATCAGGTTGAGGCCCCATCCATCTTGCTGACGGCCGGCTCGTCCGAAGGTATCCGGGCGGCGATTGAAGCCTACGCGTCGCTGGATGCACAACTAGTTATTCCTGAATTAACCTACGGCGACGGCGAGCATTTCGCCAAAATTGCTGGAATCAAGGTGACGAAAGTCAAAATGCTCGATAACTGGGCCTTCGATATTGAAGGGCTAAAAGCCGCCGTTGCCGGTTACAGCGGTCCCTCTATCGTTTATCTGGTCAACCCCAATAACCCGACGGGCACGATTACGCCAGCGGATTTAATTGAACCGTGGATTGCCAGCAAACCTGCCAATACGATGTTTATCGTGGATGAAGCCTACGCCGAGTTCGTCAACGATCCGCGTTTTCGTTCTATTTCGCCAATGATTACCCAGGGCGCGGAGAACATTATTTTGCTCAAAACGTTCTCTAAAATACATGCCATGGCCGGTATGCGCGTTGGCTATGCCGTTGCGCATCCTAAAGTCATCGCATTAATTGGCAGGTATGTTGCGGGCGAAAAAATTAACTTTAGCGGCGTGGATGCCGCATTGGCATCCATGAACGACTCGGCGTTCATTACCTACAGCAAAAAGAGTAACGATGTGTCGCGCCAAATCCTGCTGAAGGCGCTGGATGACCTGAAGCTGCCTTACTTACCGTCAGAAGGAAACTTTGTTTTCCACCAGTTGGTTGTGCCGCTCAAGGATTACCAAAAGCATATGGCAGATGCAGGTGTACTGATTGGTCGCGCGTTCCCTCCGGCAGATAACTGGTGTCGCATCTCGTTAGGAACACCGCAGGAAATGCAGTGGGTAGCGGATACCATGCGCGAATTCCGTAGCAAGAACTGGATTTAATTCTCCGTCATACCGCTCTTGTTGCACCGAAAGGGTAAGACAGCCGCCCCTCGTTCTGAGGGGCGATTTTTCCTGAGCCACATCGTTGAAACCCGAGTAACGCTTGACCCACGAGAAATTGCGCGGCTAAATGATTCGCATGCCTTTCATTATTTATAGTGATATCAGGTACAAGTAGAATATGAAAACCGTCAGGGAGAAATAAAAGTATGATTATTTTTGTTACCGGTGCAACGGCTGGGTTTGGTGAGTCAATTACACGTAAATTTATTAGTGCAGGCCATAAAGTGATCGCAACGGGTCGCCGTCAAGAACGTCTGGATGCGCTGAAGGCAGAGCTGGGCGATGCCTTGTATACGTTAAAACTGGACGTGCGCGATCGTCAGGCGATTGAACAAGCCGTTGCCGCCCTGCCGGCCGAATGGCGGGCGATTGATGTGCTGGTGAACAACGCCGGACTGGCGCTGGGTCTGGAACCTGCACATAAAGCGTCGGTAGACGATTGGGAAAATATGATCGATACCAACAACAAAGGGTTGGTCTTCATGACGCGCGCGCTGCTGCCAGCCATGGTGGAACGTAATATCGGCCACGTCATTAACATCGGCTCTACCGCAGGAAACTGGCCATACGCAGGCGGTAACGTGTACGGTGCCAGCAAGGCATTCGTACAGCAGTTCAGTCTGGGTCTGCGTGCCGACCTGTCTGGCACCCGAATTCGCGTCACGAATATTGAACCGGGTCTGGTCGGTGGAACCGAGTTCTCGGCCGTGCGCTTCAAAGGCAACGATGAGAAAGTCAGCAAAACCTATGACAACACTACGCCGCTGACAGCCGAAGATGTGTCTGAAGCCGTTTTCTGGGTCGCTACCCTGCCAGCGCACGTCAACATCAACACGCTGGAAATGATGCCGGTCAGCCAGTCTTTTGCCGGGTTAAGCGTACATCGCGAAGGCTAGTCATTACTGAAACACAAGAATTAAGGGCATGAGTGTGGTTTCATGCTCTTTTCTATAGCGTCACACACCGTGGTTTACCAGATACTGCGTGGTTATAGTGCCGTTGAAGCGAAGGAGGTATACTTCTGTTATAGGCACCTTTCGTTTTGCACGACGCGCGAAGGTTACAGGGAACGGCGGTCGCCTTTTGTTGTCTACCGCTTGCCGTGCGCATGTTATCGTTCTGCGGCATCGGCGTTTGTTTTTATCATTCGTTCTGTCAAGGTGAAACATGAACCACTACTCTTTTTCTTCTTTGATTCGGGCTTTCATCCCGCTTTCTCTGGTTATCGTTTCCGCTGCCTGGCAGCCTGCCGCACTGGCAGATACGCGCCATATCATTGTCGATTCCGGCGACAGCGCGTTGTCGAAAGAAGCGGCGCGTCAAAGCAAAGAGCAATGGGACTCAACCCGCTCACTGCGCAATAAAGTGAATAACCGCGTAGAGAAAGAATTCGATAAAACGGAAAAAGCCATTGATGGGCGTGAAAAATGCAACGCCAGCTACAACGTCAATGCTTACTGGGAAAACACGACCGAACGCTGTCTCGATCGTCGTACTGGCCGCCCAGTTGCCCCTTGATTCCTTCCCCACGCCTTCCGGCGTGGGTTTCCCTCTTTTCTTCGTATTACAACTAAAAAGGTGACATCGCCTTTAAATTCAACGAGTATCGCTCGTACCAACACGCATTTTTATCCAAATGGAGTGCAAAAGAAGGCTCACTGCTCAGCTCGACCCAAAATGGGCGCCTGCCGCAGCCTATTCCCGTGGTCATCAACAGCAGCGATAATTCTGGCAAAGACGTGCTGCTTGCCCCTCTCATGATTCCGCCCGTTGTCCTTTTTCCACTGTTTATGATGTATGCCCTGGCCGTTGGCTCGCGGGGATCATTCTGGCGGAAAACAGCGTGATGGTGGCAATCAAAGCGGAAACGATAAACACCCCATGAATTGACGAAGCGACTTGCGCTGCCAGCGTATCGAGTTGGTTTACGCTCAGCAGGATGCGTTTGGCAGGATCCATCAGCGTCTGGAGTGGATCGCTCACGTCCGGCAACCGCCAATGCAGGCTGATGTTCAGCGTCGCGCCAAGGATTGCCGTTCCCAACGCGGAACCCAGCATGCGGGTAAACATGGCGGAGGCCGTCGCGATACCGCGGATAGAGTAATCCACCGAGTTTTGTATCGACACCAGAAACGTGGTGCTACTTAGCCCCATTCCCGAACCGATCAGAAATGCGGCAAGCCGCGCCCACATGAGATTACTGTCTGGCTGAACGGTTAACAGCGTCAGGCTGCCGATAATCAGCACAACGCCGCCGAGCATTGCCGTAAAGCGATAAGACGTCCACAGCATTAAGCGTCCGCTCAGCGTACTGGCCAGCGGCCAGCCAATCGACATCATCGCCAATATACTGCCCGCTTCCAGCGGCGTTTTGTCCATCACGCCCTGAATAAACGTCGGCAAAAAGGCACTCACGCCCATCATCGCAGCCCCGACGACGAGTCCCCCGAGATTACCGGCGATAATGACCCGATTGCGCCAGAGCGCTAGCGGGAACAGTGGTTCTGCCGTGCGCTTTTCCTGCCGGACCAGCAAAATGCAGCCCACCGCAGAGATCGCAAACAGCGGGATTATCCAGTAGCCAAATACTTCAGCCTGTAGCAGCGCCATCAGCAGGCTGGCGACGGACACCACCAGATAGAACGCGCCCATCCAGTCCAACTGATGTTGGCGCACGGTATTGATCGTCGGCAGGTAACGAGCCAGCAAGAAGATGGAAAATAACCCAATTGGCACATTGACCCAGAAAACCAGTGCCCAGTTAAAGTGTTGGACGATAAACGCGCCCAGCAGCGGGCCGATAATCGCGGAAAAGCCCCACACGCTGGACAGATAGCCTTGTATTTTCGGGCGTTCGGTCGAACTGTACACATCAGCAACAATGGTGAACGCAATCGGGGTTATCGCGCCTGCGCCCAGCCCTTGTAAGGTGCGGAAGACAATCAACCAGCCCATCTGCGTCGAAAATCCGCACAGAACCGAACCCAGCAGGAATACCATCATGCCGAAGAAGAATATCTTTTTGCGGCCATACAGGTCGGCCAATCGGCCATAAATCGGAATACTTATCGACTGCGTCAGCAAATAACCCGCAAAGACCCAGCCCAATAGGGAAAATCCGCCTAAGTCAGCGATGATGGTCGGCAGCGCGGTGGCGACAATCGTCACCTCAATCGCCGCCGTAAACATGGCCAGCATACAGGCAATCAAAATCCAATGGCGATGTGGGACAGGCGTTTGTTTCTGGTTATTCGCTGTTTTCATTATATTTTCAGGATAAGAAGAAAAACTGTCAGTGAGTATAACAGGTGGCGTGGCGGAGAAAATGTATTCCCGCAGAGAAGCGGGAATAGAAGACGGCAGAAATTAATTGCTGACGGCAGAAAAATCGATATAAGGCGAGAGATCCCGCTGTTCGGCACGCGGTAAGTAAGGCAGCTCGCCCAGTTGCGGTGCAGGAATCTTTTTCCGCAGGACATGAAGGATTTCGGCGTAATTCGCCAGACCGGGATTAATACGGTTAGCGACCCAGCCGACCAGCGGCAAACCATCGTTAATGATCGCCTGCGCCGTCAGCAGTGCATGGCTTATACAGCCCAGTTTGATACCGACAACCAGTACAACGGGCAGCTGTTCCTGTACGACCCATTCGGAATACGGACGTAGGTCGTTCATAACCGTCCGCCATCCGCCCGTGCCCTCAACCACCACGATATCGACAGCCTCGCTCATGTGGCGTAGCCCCTGCGTCATCGTGCAGTAATCTATCGTTCCTTCACTGGCGCTGATTTCATCCTCTCGCAGAGCGATGGGGTTAACCATGTTATAGGGCAATTCCAGTGTGGAAGCCGCCTGTAGCAGCAGTGCATCTTTATTCCGCAGGCCCGCTTCCGTCTCTTCGCACCCTTTCGCTATCGGTTTGTAGCCCGCAACCGATTTGCCTGCCAGCGCCAGTTTTTGCAGTAGCGCCTTGGATACCACCGTTTTGCCAACGGCGGTATCAGTACCAGTGACAAAAATACGTTTCAACATGGGATAACTCCAGACCACCTGAATACTAAAAAACAAGCACAGCTAAAATGCTTTCCAAGCGTGAAAGTCTAGGCTATGCCTCATTCAGGCGATTTGCGTTAGCGCAATGTTTTGTTGGTCTACGCCTTTATGGTTACCCCTGCAGCAATTTAACCAGCAGCGATCCGTTATAGAGTGCGTCTTTTACCAGTGCTGCACCAGGCATCGTCCCCTGATTGTAGAACTGAGTTGCTTCCACTTGGATGTTGTGGCTATAGGGTGGGAATGACTGTTGTTGAATGCAACCTAAAATGGCGGGGTGCAAAATGCTGGCTGCTTTATTCAGGGGGGAACCCACCAGAATTTTATCGGGATTGAAAAGATTCACCATGATGGCAACAATTCGGCCGACGTTGTTACCCACATCGTTAATGATATCTTTGGCTAACTGATCGCCCTTGAGCGCCGCATTACACAAGCTCTCGACGCTAAGTGGTGAACCATGTAAAAGTGAACTCATGGACGTACCCATGCGCTGCTGCGCTAACTCCAGCATATTTTCCGTGCTGGCGACTGTTTCCAGACAGCCGTGATTGCCGCAATAGCAACGTTTACCATAGGGATCGACCTGCGTGTGCCCGATTTCAACCAGATTCCGGCTTCTCGCGTGCAGGATGCGCCCGCCAGTAATCACGCCCGCGCCGACGTTATGGTCGATTACCACCTGAATGACATTTTGACAATCGCGCGCCGCGCCGTATAACGCTTCTGCCATCGTCCAGGCACAAATATCATGCTGCAAATACACGGGTAGCCCCGTACGTTGTTCCAGCGCAGGACCAATCGGCATTTCCTCAACGTCATAGAACGGCATTCGGTGAATGATGCCCTTGTTGGCGTCAATCATGCCCAGTGCGGTAATCGCGATTGCGGTTAATCGCTCAAGCCGTTTCTGGTGACGAATAAAAAACTGGTCGATTTCATTCAGAATACGATCGAGCAACGGTTGCGGCGCGTCTGCGGGAAGCGGGATATCTTCTTCTACAACCAGCTTGCTGCTGAGATCGCGCAACGCCAATGAAATACTATTGTGGCTGATGCGGGCGGAAAGATAGTGCCAAGCTTCGGTATCCAAAATCAGACCGATAGCAGGACGCCCCCTGCTACCCACATCCTGGTATTCGGTTTCCTGCACCAGATGAGCTTCCAGCAGTTCGCGGACGATTTTGGTAATACTGGCGGGCGCGAGTTGAGCGCGTTTGGACAGTTCGATACGTGATATCGGGCCGTACTTATCGATCAGCCGATACACCGCGCCGGCATTCATTTGTTTGATTTGATCGATGTGTCCTGGTTGACCGTCGGTTATCACAAACCTGGCTCCTACTGATTCGCATTATTGCTGGCACTACTGTTGAAAAATTTATCTTTATTATTACGGCGTGACTATTTTTCACGCTGCAAAATAAAAAAACTACGGGTATGGTGGAGCTTTTCACTAAACTCGTCAAATATTTGATTCGTTATGTGATTTAGCGCGCATATTTTAACGATTATCCGCCTAACATCAGCGACATTAGCATTTTCGCCGCCGCGCTTTGCGGATGATGCCGAGCAGTAACCAGCCAGACTTCCGTTGTGGCGTCCTCTTCTTCCAGCAGCAAATATTTCACGCCATCGACCCGAATACGCAAAAACGATGCAGGCAAAATGGATACGCCTAACCCCGCCGACACCAGCCCGACGATCGTCATCGCCTCGCCCACCTCTTGCGTAATGTAGGGGCTGATGCCATAGCGTTTCAGCAGCGTCAGCGTGTCGTCATACAATGCGGTTCCCACTGCGCGGGAGAAGAAAACGAACGGTTCATTCGCCAGTTGTGTGATGTTGATTGTTCGCCCAGCGGCCTGCTGCGCTAACGGATGAGATTCCTGCACGACGGCAATCAACGGTTCACGTAATAACAACCGATGATCCAGCGCGTCCGGCAGCGGGTTATTACGCATAATGCCGATATCGAGTTTACCGTTCAGCAGCGGTTCAATTTGCTGCTTAGTGTTGAGCTCCATCATCTGAATATGCACTTCTGGGTACGTTTGACGAAAACGCAGCAGGCTACTGGAGATCTTTTTGATAAACGGTGCAGACGACGTAAAACCGATCGTTAATTCCCCAATTTCGCCGCGTTGAATGCGGGACGCTCGCTCAGCCGCCTGATCAACCTGGCTAATAATCGACCAAGCTTCTTTCAGAAACATCTCGCCCGCTGGGGTAAGCTGGACATTACGGTTATTGCGCGCCAGCAGTTTTGCTCCCACCTGCTCCTCCAGAATCTGAATCTGCTGGCTCAGCGGCGGCTGTGAAATGCGTAATCTTTCTGCGGCTCGGCCAAAATGCAGCTCTTCAGCGACTGCAATAAAATAGCGAAGGTGACGGAGTTCGATATTCATATGTTAAACATATCAATCATGATTATTAATATATTATACAAAATAATATCACCCTTCTATGATCGTAACACTGTTGTTTTACGCCTGATTTACCTTTTCTGGTAAGGAATTATTGTGAGTAACCTGCCATCTTCTGCACCGAACGACTGGCCCCTTTCTGCGGCCGACGATGCGGATGATATTGCCCTGAGATCTTCGGGTAAAACCCCCTATATTGCCCGTGGTACACCACAATTTATGCGCGTCACTTTGGCGCTATTTTCTGCCGGGTTAGCAACGTTTGCCCTGCTGTATTGCGTTCAGCCGCTGCTGCCGGTGCTGTCTCAGGATTTCGGTATTTCTCCGGCAACCAGCAGCCTGTCGCTTTCCGTCTCAACGGTGATGCTGGCGTTTGGGTTGCTGTTTACCGGACCACTCTCCGACACCATCGGTCGTAAGAATGTCATGGTCGTGTCCTTGATGCTGGCCGCGATCTGTACTGTGATTTGCGCATTTATGACCAGTTGGAACGGCGTATTGGCCATGCGAGCCATGATGGGTCTGTCGCTAAGCGGTGTCGCTGCCGTCGCCATGAGCTACCTGAGTGAAGAAATTCACCCCAGCGTGCTGGCGTTCTCGATGGGGTTATATATCAGCGGTAACTCCATTGGCGGCATGAGCGGACGTCTGATCAGCGGGGTCTTAACGGACTATTTCCCGTGGCGAGTCGCCATCGGCACGATCGGCGTACTGGCGCTCATTGCGGCGATAACCTTCTGGCGTATCCTGCCCGACTCACGCCATTTCCGACCCGGCTCGCTGCGCCCAAAAACGCTGCTGTTGAATAGCAAACTGCACTGGCGCGATGCGGGCTTGCCGCTGCTGTTCCTTGAGGGATTTTTGCTGATGGGGGCGTTCGTTACCCTGTTTAATTACATTGGATATCGGCTGTTAGCCCCACCGTATTTACTCAGTCAGGCGGTGGTTGGTTTACTTTCCGTAGTTTATCTCACCGGAAGTTACAGCTCGCCAAAAGCAGGAGCATTAACGGCTCGCTACGGACGCGGCCCCGTACTCAGCATTGCTATCCTCCTGATGCTGACAGGTCTGGGAATAACGGCACTGACGCCGGTATTTGTTATCTTTGGGGGGATGATGCTCTTTACCGCTGGCTTCTTCGCTGCACATTCGGTAGCCAGCAGTTGGATTGGCCAACGGGCACGGCGCGCGAAAGGTCAGGCGTCATCCATGTATCTCTTTTCTTACTATCTTGGATCGAGCCTAGCAGGCACGCTGGGCGGATTCTTCTGGCATTCATTCGGCTGGATGGGGATCACCGTGTTTCTGAGCGCACTCTTACTGCTCGCGCTGGGAGTGAGTCTGATACTTAAAAAACGTCTTTAAACCCCTTTCTTACCGGAGTTTACCTGCATTCAGGTAAACTCCGGGCTGCTCCTACCCACTTCACTTGTCTTTCCCCCACCAGCCCTGTTAAAACCGATGATATTCACGATTGCTGAAGTGCGTGTTTATGAGTATAAACATAAGTATGTTGTAACTAAAAAGATGTAAATGATGAACCGCTACACGCTAATCGATCGTATGAACTGCTGTTTCCAAAAATTAGAGAAGAAACTGGCTCTAATGCAACTACAGTTTGCCGAGTATCGGCTACTGGCTGGTCGGGTCTATTCCCTTCCTCCGGTGGAGAAAGGCGCGGAGCATGACCCTATCGAGCATATCGCCGTAACACAGTACGTCGGGCAGGAAGCGCGCGATAAAGGGCTGGCACATTTCCAGCGTCTGTTTATTCACCACTATCCAGAAACACTCAGCAGTAAAAGTGCGATTCGCTTACCAGGCGCACTCTGTTTTGGCGTAAACGCCGCACAATATCAGCGGGCACAATCGCTTATCGCGGAAATTAATACATTAAAAAAAGAACTGGAGCAGATTATCACCGTCGAATCTGGGTTGGAGCCGGAACAGCGCTTTGAGTTCGTCCACACGCATTTGAAAGGGTTGATCACGCTTAGCGCTTACCGGTCGTTAACGCTCATAACGAACCCAGCGTCAGTCCGCTTTGGCTGGGCGAATAAGCATGTCATCAAAAATATGACGCGCGGACAACTGCTGGAACAGCTAACCAAAAGTCGGAATGCAGCAAAACACACGGCGCCGTATACCAAAACGCAGTGGATTGAGCATATCGAAGAAGAAATTGACGCTGTCTTGTTGCTGCCGGAAAACTCGGTTTTGAAAATCAAACGTCCGGTCAAAGTGCAGCCCATCGCACGCGTGTGGTATCCAGAACAGCAGAAACAGGTGCAGCATCCCTGCCCGTCCCCTCTGCTTGTGCTTTGCCAGCAGGAGTCAGGCGGTGACGTGCCCATTATCGGCGAACTGAATCCTTATGATGCCAATAACATCAAGCACAAACACAAACCGAAAGCGGCCGAACTTCGCCTGCTGATACCGCGTTTGCACCTGTATACCGATGCTCCAGAATGAAAAAAGCCTGCTGATCAACACCAGCAGGCTGCGGGATAACGCGCTCATTACCACGCCATTACTTTTTCAGGCTACCGACCATCTCTTCCGGACGAACCCATTCATCAAACTGCGTTTCCGTCAGGTAGTTCAGTTTGAGCGCAGCGGCCTTCAAGGTCAGCCCTTCTTTGTGCGCTTTTTTGGCAATTTCTGCCGCTTTGTCATAACCAATGTGCGTATTCAGCGCCGTCACCAGCATCAGCGATTCATTCAGTAACTGATTGATACGATCGCGATTCGGTTCGATCCCCACCGCACAGTGCTCATCGAAGCTCTTCATGCCATCAGCCAGCAGGCGAATCGATTGCAGGAAGTTATGAATCACCATCGGGCGATACACGTTCAGTTCAAAATTGCCGGACGCCCCGCCGATATTCACGGCAACATCATTGCCCATCACCTGACAACACAACATTGTCAGCGCTTCACATTGGGTTGGATTGACCTTGCCAGGCATGATGGAGCTACCCGGTTCGTTTTCAGGAATACTCAATTCGCCGATACCACAGCGTGGGCCGGAGGCCAGCCAGCGCACATCGTTGGCAATCTTCATCAACGACGCGGCAAGCCCCTTCAAGGCACCGTGCCCGTGAACCAGTGCATCACAGGTCGCCAGCGCTTCGAATTTATTCGGTGAAGTTACAAACGGCTGGCCGGTGAGTTTCGCCAGTTCTGCCGCCACGCGCACTGCATATTCAGGATGTGTGTTCAACCCCGTACCGACCGCGGTACCGCCCAGCGCCAGCTCGCAAATGTGCGGAACGCTGTTTTCGATATGCTTCAGATTATGCTGCAACATCGCGGCCCAGCCAGAGATTTCCTGTCCCAGCGTCAGCGGCGTCGCGTCCTGTAAATGCGTACGGCCAATTTTGACGATGTCCTTAAACTGCTCGGCCTTCGACGCCAGCGTGGCGTGTAGCGCCTTCAATTCAGGAATCAGATGTTCGTTGATCGCGACCACGGCCGCGACATGCATCGCCGTAGGAAAGACATCATTGGAACTTTGGCTTTTGTTGACATCATCATTGGGATGAACCAACCGATTGTTACCCCGCTCCCCCCCCAGTAGTTCACTGGCGCGGTTAGCCAGCACCTCGTTCATATTCATGTTGCTTTGCGTGCCCGATCCGGTTTGCCAGATCGCTAACGGGAATTCCCCAGCATGCTGGCCTGCTAACACTTCGTCCGCCGCCTGAATAATCGCATTTCCCCGATCAGCAGGCAGAAGTGTGAGATCCATGTTGACGCGGGCCGCTGCGCGCTTGGTTTGTGCCAATGCATAAATCAGTGCACGCGGCATTTTCTCTTCAGAAATACGGAAGTGTTCCAGTGACCGCTGCGTTTGTGCGCCCCATAAACGTTCAGCAGGAACATCAATCGGCCCCATTGAGTCTTTTTCACTACGCGTCGTGCTCATTACCTTTCCTCCTTAAAAATACACAATTAACTAGTAGAAGACATCGAATCACATCGCTGAGCCTATTCTGATAACACTCACTGGCTTTATCACGCTTATTGGTCGACTAACACTGTCTGGCATCGCGCTACATAAAACATTACCATGAAGCGAAGAAGATGCAGTGTATTCATAATCACTCAAGTAATTAACAGCCAGCATCACAGAAATTAACAATTAATGTAATAGCAGGAAGCCGACATGCAAAAAATGCTCAACTGCGTCCAGCACTATGCCTGGGGCAGTAAACACGCTTTAACCGAGCTATATGGCATTGATAATCCTAACAATTTACCGATGGCGGAATTGTGGATGGGTGCCCATCCTAAAAGTAGTTCGGTGATTATTGATGAAAAAGGTAAGACCCGTAACCTCCGAGACATCATTTCCGAAGACGCAACGACGCATCTTGGCGCAACGATTGCGCAACGTTTTGGCGAACTGCCCTTTTTATTTAAGGTATTGTGCGCGGAACAGCCGCTTTCTATTCAGGTTCATCCTAGTAAAACATCCGCAGAACAAGGTTTTGCGAAAGAAAATGCAGCAGGCATCCCGTTGGATGCGGCCGAAAGAAACTACAAAGATGCCAATCACAAACCGGAACTGGTCTATGCATTAACCCCTTTTCAGGCTATGAACGGGTTCCGAGAATTGTCTGAAATTGTGCGCCTGCTGGAGCCAGTTGCAAGCGCACATCCGTCAATCGCGGCGTTTTTACAGCAGCCCGATGCGAAGAACCTCGCCATGCTGTTCACCAATCTATTGAGCATGGAAGGTGAGCAAAAGTCACGTGCGATCGGCGTACTGAAGGCCGCGTTAAACAGCCAAAATGACGAACCTTGGGCGACCATCCGCGCGATTACACAATACTATTCCGATGACAGCGGATTGTTCTCCCCGCTGCTGCTTAACGTCATTACGCTTCAGCCTGGCGAAGCCATGTTTCTGTTTGCTCAAACGCCGCATGCCTATCTGAAAGGCGTGGCACTAGAAGTCATGGCGAACTCGGATAACGTGCTGCGCGCCGGGCTCACGCCGAAATACATTGATATTCCAGAGCTACTGGATAATGTCGTGTTTGAAGCCAAGCCTGCAAACTACTTGCTGACAATGCCACGCCGACAGGGTAATGAACTCAGTTTCCCGATCCCTGTTGATGATTTTGCTTTTTCGCTGCACGAACTGAGCCAGAAGCCGCAACCACTCAGCCAAGACAGTGCCGCCATTGTGTTTTGTGTTGACGGCCACGCCGTCCTGCAAAAAAATGAGCAGCGGATCTCGCTACGTCCGGGAGAATCCTGCTTTATATCCGCCAGTGAGTCACCGATAACAGTTGAGGGACAAGGGCGTCTCGCTCGCGTATTTAACCGATAACGAGTTCCCCACGCAGCCACTCCCCCGCACATCGCGTCATACATTGCGGTGGTTGTGAATTACGTGGTGGTTAATTGCTTGATAGTTACCTGCATTTCGCGTTGAAAACGCGCATTTTTTTACTAAAGGATGAATAAAAATGAATAAGTCGTTAGTCGCCGTAGGCGTTATTGTTGCTCTGGGTGCCGTCTGGACCGGCGCATCCTGGTACACCGGCAAGCAGTTGGCTCAGCAGATTGATGGTTTTACCGATACGCTGAATACTAAACTCAAGCAAAACTACCCGAATGCGGGCTTGAAAGTTGTCTATCGCGACTATCAGGGAGGTGTATTCAGCAGCACGCTGTCCTATGTTTTACAGACAGACGGCACAGCAAAAGGCGCGCAGTTCCTGGCTCCCGGTGAAGAATTAGTCTTCAATGAAACGGTGTCTCACGGGCCGTTCCCGCTGGCACAGCTCAAGAAATTCAACCTCATCCCAACAATGGCTTCTGTCCATACCGAGTTAGCCAACACGCCGGCCATCAAAGCCTGGTTTGAGCTGACTAAAGACAAACCGTTCTTTACGGCAGAAACTCGCGTCGCCTACAACGGTGATACACAATCACTTGTTACGCTGGCACCGATTGACCACCAGTCGCCAGAACAGAAATTTTCCTTCAGCGGTGCGGAAGCCTTGGTGGATATCGGACATGACCTGCGCAGCAGCAAGCTGGACACCACCATCAGCAGCGTGAAGATGGAAAGGAAAAATGCCTGGGGCCAGACAGAGAATGTGGATGTCACCGATTTCTCCATCAAGGGGATCAATCAAAAAGGCAAGTTCGATCTTGATTTAGGCGATGGTGCACTGACGCTTAAAGCGATGACGTTTACCGTAGAAGGTGGCGAACCCGTTACGTTGAACGATTTTTCTTTAAAAAGTAGCGCAACGGAAGATGACAAAAATCTGGCGGGCAACATGGCTGTGACGCTGGGTTCGTTAGTCATCGGTGACCGCAATCTGGGCTCGGGCAACGTCAGCATGTCTATCTCACAGCTTGATGGCGCGGGTACCAAGCAATTCCTCACAGCCTATCAGGAAAAAGTGCAGAAGCTGTTGCAAGATCCGGCCGCCATGGATCCCGACACGTATCAGCACGAAGTTGTCATGTCGGTTCTGCAATACCTTCCGCAGCTGTTGAAAGGCAACCCGAACATTGCTATCTCCCCGATCAGTTGGAAAAACAGTAAAGGTGAAGGGACGTTCACACTGGCGCTGGATCTAACCGATCCCTTGCAAAGCACGGATAAAGCCGCTGAATCCGTAGTATCTGACGAAGAAAAAATCATTCGTCAGTCCGTCAAAAAACTCGATGCCAAGCTCAATGTGCCTTTGGATATGCTGACAGAATTAATGGTACAGGCAGGACCAAAACCCGCTAATGATGAAGAGCAAAAGCAGGCGACAGAAATGGCGCAGCAACAAGCGAAGATGATGGCGGATATCGGCCAAATGAACCAATTGAGCGTCACCAAAGACAACGCGATTACCAGCTCACTGCACTATTCCGAAGGTCAAATTGACTTCAACGGCAACAAAATAGCACTGGCCGATTTCATCGCCCCTTATTTCTCCGTACCAACGGAACAAGGTGAAGAGTCGCTGCCTGGCGCACAGGAAGAACCCGTCACGCCACCGGCACAGTAAGCCATACCCGGTAATATGACGAGCTAAAACACACGGTGGCCGCACTTGCAACCACCGTTTTTTCTACCCATTTCTTCAGTTTGATGTCGAGATGACACCATGTCCGCGTTGAAACCCTTCATGGAAGCCCATCAGGCTGCGATCTATTTTGTTGCCGTGATAGCGGCGGTGGCAATGGCACGTGATACGGGGCGGGAAAAGCAATAACAGTTTGTTTTTGCTCAATGATTGTTCAGAACGTTCGGATTTCAGCGGTAACAATTGGCTATTTAACACGATTTCTTTTTATACTTTGTCGTACGAAGAACAGTAATCAGACAATAACATTATGATTGATCTACACCTGCCATTGACGGATATCCACCGCCATTTGGATGGCAATATCCGTGCCCAGAGTATTCTGGAGCTTGGACACCAGTACAACGTAGCGTTACCTGCCCGCGATCTTGAAGCACTTCGCCCTCACGTTCAGGTCACCAAAAATGAACCTGACCTGGTGAGCTTTTTACAAAAACTCGACTGGGGCGTGGCTGTGCTCGGTTCACTGGATGCTTGTCGCCGCGTCGCTTATGAGAACGTTGAAGATGCCGTGAAAGCCGGGTTAGATTATGCCGAACTGCGTTTCTCTCCCTACTATATGGCGATGAACCATAAGCTTCCGGTTGCTGGCGTGGTTGAAGCGGTGATCGACGGCATTACAGCGGGCTGTCGTGATTTCGATACCGACATTCGTCTGATTGGCATCATGAGCCGGACATTCGGCACCGAGGCGTGCCAACAAGAGCTGGACGCCCTGCTGTCCCAGCGTGACCGCATCGTCGCACTCGATCTCGCTGGCGATGAGTTGGGGCACCCCGGTGCGTTATTCACGTCCCATTTCCGACAGGCCCGCGATGCTGGCTGGCACATCACGGTTCACGCAGGTGAGGCCGCCGGACCGGAAAGTATCTGGCAGGCGATTAATCATCTGGGGGCGGAGCGTATCGGACATGGCGTGACCGCCATTATCGATCCACGCCTGATGACACACATGGCAGAACAGGGAATCGGGATTGAATCCTGCCTGACATCCAACATTCAGACCAGTACGGTGGAATCTCTGGATAAGCACCCGCTCATCCACTTCCTGCGTTATGAAATCCCCGCCACTATCAATACGGATGACCCGGCAGTTCAGGGCATAGAGATCCGCCACGAATATGAGATCGCCGCACCACTTGCTGGCCTGACAGCGGTAGAAACACGCAAAGCGCAGGAAAACGGCCTGAACATTGCGTTTATCAGCGAGCAGGAAAAGCAGCAACTACGTGAAAAGGTGCTGCGGAAACGCAGCGCGACCTGATAGCACGATCGGCTATAGCCACGCAGTGCCACACGAAAAAACGGCTAACTTTTGTTAGCCGTTTGACATTAGATAGTTACAAATAAGTTACATAACTCAGTTGACCGGATTCGCCGAAGAATGGTGCGTGGTAATCAACCACTGTTTGCCATCCCAGGCGTAAGTATAGGTATAACGTGCTTTGGCTACGCTACCATCGCCGAACGTGAAGGTGTAGGTTCCGGTATCGACGGCGTCATTGCAGCCGATACGGATCGTACTGGTATCAATCTTGCCAACCGGCTTTTTCGCCAAAAAATGTTCAAAATAGTCGATACGTTCTGCGTCAGTCGTACGTGGTTTATCGGACAGCGTCGGCAGCAGCACCGCATCTGGTGCATAGTTTTTCGCGACCTTTTTCGCATCCCCCGTCTGTAGCGATGCATTCCAACGGTCAAACAGCGAGGCAATTTCTTTTTTATCGGTTTTCACACAATCCATATGTTGAACAGCCTGTACGGATGTGGAAGCTAACACCCCTAGCATTGCTAAAGTTACTACCGTTTTTTTTAACATATTGTCTCGATCTCAAATGATAATTATCATCAACTGCATCCTGCTCTATCGATAATGAATCTTGATGAGCCAACATGGTTATAACGTAACGGATCGAAAAAGTAATAAACTTTAGAAACTATCACTGTAATAGATTATTTCTTGTATTTCCGAGTAGTTACAAATGATTGTGACAAGTGATAGCGACAAATAACAACGCCCCCGTCTGTATCAGACTGGGGGCGTTTTGTCTGTGAGAAAGACGACTACTCTCTTATTGATGAGGCGTATTTTGTTCCTTCTGTAGCCGTTTAGCATAACGCTGAGCCAACGCGGCACACACCATCAGTTGGATTTGATGGAAAATCATCAACGGCAGCACCATCGCCCCGACAGCCGCGGCAGGAAATAGCACGTTTGCCATCGGGATCCCATTCGCCAGGCTCTTCTTCGACCCACAGAAGACAATGGTGATTTCATCGGCGGTGTTAAAGCCCAGCTTGCGCGCGGCTAGCGTATTCACCACCAGCACAATCGCTAACAGTACCATCGAACAACCGACGACGGCGAGTAATGACCAGCCGTTGATTTGTCCCCAGATTCCCTGCACAACCGCCTCGCTGAAAGCAACATAGACCACCAAAAGAATAGATGACCGGTCAGTAATATTAATCAGCTTACGGTGGCGATCGACCCAGCCCGCAATCAACGGACGAGACAGATGACCAATCACGAAAGGCACCATCAACTGCATGATAATGGAACCAATAGCATGTAGCGTATCGGTCTCCCCCCCCTGCGTTTGCATCAGCAAACCGACCAGAATTGGCGAAAGAAACACACCTAAAATACTGGATGCGGATGCACTACAGATCGCCGCCGCCACATTGCCGCCTGCCATTGAGGTATACGCAATCGCCGATTGCACCGTCGCAGGGAGCGCACACAGATAGAGGAAGCCAAGATACAAAGTCGGCGTCAGCACAACCGGTGACAATAAACTCATACCGACACCCAGCAGCGGAAACAGAATAAACGTGCTGGCAAATACCACCAGATGCAAACGCCAGTGTCCCATCCCTGCGGTAATCGCTTCACGCGACAGCTTCGCGCCGTGCATAAAGAACAGCAGAGCAATCGCTGCTGTTGTCAGATTTTCAAAGAAAACCTTCGCGATGCCTTGAGCAGGAAGAATCGATGCCGTCACGACAACCAGAACCAAAACCAACAAGAACTTATCAATGCGTAACCGTTGTAACCACCCCATGCCTGACACCTTTCCCCTAGCCTGTTATCGCTCTAATTTATACCCTAACAAGACGGGCGACCCGACGATCGCCCAAAAACAGCAGTCTACGGTGATCCTAAGATCGCCTGTTTAAACAAACCGTTAACTATCTGGAATAAAGCGCGGTAAATCTAGCTATTTTTCACCGTGACGGCTTTTTTCTGCTCATGAGAAAGCAGCCCCAGCTCGATCAGCTCCATCACCTGAATCGCCTGATGCACGCTGACGGGGTTTTCCCCCTTACCGAGCAGCGCATCACGCACCGCCGCATAGTAAGCTGGGTAGTTGCCCGAAATCGTGGCGACCGTTTGCTCCGCCGTTATGCCATCGCGAGACAATGTCAGCACGCCATCACGCTTATCCTGTCCCCAGTCGGCCAGCGGTGGACGTTTGCCCGCCTTCAAGCGATCTTCCTGCGGGTCGAGCCCGTACTTGACGAAACTGCCGCGCGTGCCGTGTACGGTATAGCGCGCAGAAGCCGCCGCCACCAGCATACTGGCGTGCAGAACTACCCGACGCTGCGGGTAAATCAGCGTCGCATGGAAATAATCCGTCGCCTTACTTCCCGGCCTCAGTTGCGCCATGTCCACTTGAATCGCGACCGGCAAACCAAACAGTTCTAATGCCTGATCCAGCAAGTGCGGCCCCAGATCGTACCAAATCCCGCTGCCTTCGCTGCCGTCTTCACGCCAGCGCTGACGCACTTCAGGGCGGAAGCGATCGAAATGCGATTCCATATACACCACATTCCCTAACGTTCCCGCTGACAATAGCTGCTTCAGCGTCAGAAAATCGCTGTCCCAACGGCGGTTATGGAAAACAGAAAGCATTTTTCCGACACGGTCAGCTATAGCGCCCAAGTCGTACGCTTGTGACAACGTCACCGTAAACGGTTTATCGACGACGACATGCTTGCCCGCTTCCAGCGCCTGTTTTGCCAGCGGGAAGTGCGTGTCATTGGGGGTAGGAATAACAATGAGGTCAATATCGGGATCGTTAAATAACGCCTGAGGGTCTTTCTCTACTCGCAGATTTGCCCAATCTGCATGCACTTTTTCAGCACTGCTGCTGGACACGGCCACCAGCTCCATACCCGTCGTACCTGCAATCAATGGCGCGTGGAATGTCTTACTGGCATAGCCGTAGCCCAGCAGTCCAACACGAACGGTCTCACTCATGACGATTCCCCTTAACTTATTTTGACTTTGTAATTTCTCACTCAGTATATACCCGTCATCCGCCAGATTGCAGAGAGGGATAACAGCCAGGGGAATCTGATTCGTTAGCCGCTCATGGCATTTGGCATCCGCTCTCCCCACGCCACGGGCAGCGTTTTGGCTGCCGGATAGTTGATTTCACTGCTGCGGCGGCGGAAATCGCTGGGGCTGACGCCGACCCGCTTACGGAACACTCGTGAGAAATACAGCTGATCGTCATACCCCACCACGCGACCGATATTGGCGATGGATTCCTGCGTGGTCTGCAATAACAGCTTGGCGCGGATGACGCGCTGGTCTTCACGCCAGCGCAAAATATTAATGCCCACCTGTTCACGGAACAGATGCGCCAGCCGCGACGGCGACAGGCAAACGTGGCGCGCGACTTCGTCAATACGCAGTTCACCAGCCAGATTGCTGGTAATAAACTGGCAGGCTTCTATTACGCGCGGATCCATGATCTTCTGCGGACTCTGCGGATCTTCTTCCATCGCGCGGAGCAACAGACGCTCCAGCAGATTCATGCCCAACTCTTCTGAAAAACGCCGCCCAGACCGTTGCGTCTGCTCAATGTTGGCAAATAGCCTGTCGAACTCCAGTAGTAGTTGATTATTCGGCAGACTCATGCGGCCAATGCCGCTGCTTTGGGTATGCCATTCCAGCCAGTCGGCCCAGTAGGCGCGCGGGCGAAAATAGACCCAACGGTGATACCAGCAGTCGCTGCTCGGTGAGCGACCATAAAAATGCTTCGATTTCGGTGGGAACAAGAGCAAATCGCCGGGATTACAAAAAAAAGTCTCATCGCCATCAAAGACCTGTCCTTGTCCTTTCATGGTGAGATTAATGATGTAGCCCTTCATACCATCAGGGCGATCGATAAAGAAGTCGAGCGGCCCATCTGCCAGAATCGGCGTCAGGCCTGCCACGAGGTAAGCGTTGAACGAATATCCCGGCAGCAGCGGATTAGGCTGAGAGTCATGCGCCATACGGTGATACATCGAGCCTCCGGTACACGCTAATAAGAAAGAAAGCGGCAGGCTTACTCTCCTGCCGCACAAGCATTTACACCGTTTTCTTCGCCAATTGTTTGTAGCGGTCAAAGATAACCGCCGCCAGCAGAATCAGACCGCGCACCACATACTGGGCAAACGGAGAGATATTCAGCAGGTTCATTGCGTTCTCCACCGTCCCCAAAATCAGCACGCCGGCCACCACGTAAGAAATTTTACCGATCCCGCCTTTCAGCGACACACCGCCCAGCACACAGGCAGAAATCACGATCAGCTCATACCCAATGGAGGTCATCGGCTGGCCGCTGGTCATACGCGAAGCCAGAATGATCCCCGCGGCGGCGGAAACTAAACCGGACAAAGCGAAAATGATAATCTTGGTACGCACCACCGGCACCCCGGCCAGACGCGCCGCTTCTTCATTGCCCCCAATCGCCAAAGTATTACGGCCAAAGGTGGTCTTGTTTAGCAGCAGGCCAAACACAATCATGCAACCAATGGTGATCCAGATTGGCGCAGGCAAGCCCAACCAGTTGGCATAGCCCAGCGCGAAGAAACGCTCATCTTCAATCCCTACCGCTTTACCGTCGGAAATGATGTACGCCAGGCCGCGCGCAATCTGCATGGTCGCCAGCGTGGTGATCAACGCGTTAATCTTCAAACGGGCAATAACAAAACCGTTGAGCAAACCGAACGCCACGCCCAGCAACAGCCCAGCACTGACACCGATCCACAGACTTTCACTGATATTGATCACTACCGCCGTGGCTACCCCTGCACAGGCGATGATGGAGGCCACCGACAGGTCGAAATCACCAGAAGCCAGACAGAACAGCATCCCGCAGGCCACCATACCGGACATCGAGATCGCTAACCCCAGCCCTTTCATATTGATAAACGTCGCGAAATTCGGGACAAAAATCGCACAGCCAAGAAACAGCACGGCAAACACCACCAGCATGCCGTAGTTATCCCAAATGCGGGACAATCCCATACCGCTTTTCTTCTTTTCTGAGGTTGCAGACGTAACCGTTGACATTATTTTGCTCCTTCGCGGTCAAGCAACCGCAGATTCGATATCGGGGGTTCGTAACATCGCCAGACTGAGCACCTGCTGCTCTGTGGCATCGGCGTGCAGCAATTCGCCGGAGACGGCACCTTCGCGCATGACGATAATCCGGTCGGCCAGCCCAAGCACTTCTGGTAAATCGCTGGAGGCAAACAGCACCGCGATCCCCTGATTCGCCAGTTCATAGATGACATGATAAATTTCGTGCTTCGCGCCGACGTCGATGCCGCGCGTAGGTTCATCGAGCAAAATGACCTTCATCTCTTCGGACAGCCAGCGGCCAAGAATGGCTTTCTGCTGGTTTCCCCCGGAAAGATTCATAATCAGTTGTTCATCGGACGGCGTTTTGATGTTCAACGCCGCAATGCGCTTCGAGGCGTTATCCGCTTCCCACTGATTATTAATAATAAAACCGGCTTTCAGGCTCTTACGCCTTGCGCTGATATTGATGTTGTCGCGCACCGAGTGCACCGGAATGATGCCGTCCGCTTTGCGATCTTCTGGGCAAAGCATCACGCCCTGACGAATCGCATCGATGGGAGAATTCACCACCAGCGGTTTGCCATCCAGCAACACCTGACCGCTGGTGATTTTGGTCGCGCCAAACAGCCCTTTCATCAGTTCGCTGCGGCCCGCACCTACCAGACCAAATAGCCCGACAATTTCCCCCTGCTTCACGTTCAGGGAAACCGTGGATTTCACGCCAGGTGCTTTGACGTCTTTCAGCGTCAAACGCGCTTCGCCGTGCGGACGCGGCGCATAACCATAGATATCCCCCAAGTTACGTCCTACCATCGCCTGTACCAGTGACTCATGGTTCACCTGCTGCATATCGTCAAACGTACGCACATAGCGGCCATCTTTAAACACGGTAATGGCATCGCTCAGTGCAAAAATTTCTTCCATCCGGTGCGAAACATACAAAATGACCCGGCCTTCGCTGCGTAATTCTTTAATCACACGGAAAAGCTGCTCGATCTCACGAGCAGACAGCGAACTAGTCGGTTCATCAAAAGCAATAATTTTGGCGTTTCGGGCTAGCGCCTTGGCGATTTCCACCATCTGCCATTGCCCGATAGACAGGTATTTCAGCGGGGTATCAGGATCGATATCCAATCCCAGATGCTGTAGCTGGAGCTTGGCTTCATAGCGCAGCAGCGAGTAGTTCACCATGCCGTATTTATGCGGCAGTTGTCCCAGATAGATATTCTCGGCAACTGTCATTTCCGGCACCAAGTGCAGTTCCTGATAAATGATGGCAACACCCGCATTCAGGGAGTCCATCGTGTGAGTAAACTGCACCGGTTTACCCTGAATATGGATTTCACCCGCTGACGGAGAATAGTTGCCGCTCAGGATCTTTAACAGCGTCGATTTGCCCGCTCCGTTTTCCCCCATCAATGCATGGATCTGGCCGGCATGGCAGGCAAAACTGATATCCGAAAGCGCCTTAACACCGGGGAATTCTTTGCCAATTCCATGAAACGACAAATAGGGTGACTGTGCTGTCATGTCTGTTTCCTCATAACGATGCAGGTAGCGCGCGGATAACGTCGATCAAGATAACGTCGACTAGCGTCATGCCGATCGGCGTTATCCGCGTCTTGACGAAATCAGGCGTGATTACATCAGGCCCTTTTTCTCCAGTTCGACCTTAAAGTTGTCACGCGTGATCAGCACCACATCGGTCACTTCGGTGAATTTCTCCGGCTCTACGCCTTTGGTGACCCAGTCATTCAGCATCTGGATACTCTTGTAACCGTGAATATCCGGGCTTGGCAGCAGTGAACCAAAGAAGCCTGTCGCCTGACCTTTGGACAGCTCGCTGACCGCATCCACGCCGTTGATACCGATACCAATCACGTTTTCGGCTTTAAAGCCCTGACCTTCCGTCGCCCGCACGCCGCCCAGCACAGTATTGTCGTTCATGCCAATAATCAGCCAGTTTTTCACACCGGGGTGCTGAACCAACATAGAGTTAGCGGCATCAAACGCGCCGGGGATATCGTTAGATTTGGTCGGCACCTGATAGATCTGTTTTTCTGGGAAGCCAGCGGCCTTCAGCGCATCCATAGAACCCGAGGTACGGCGACGCGCGGTGTCCAACTCGTTCGCGGTAATCGCCATCACGGCCGTTTCGTCCACTTTCCAGCCGCGTTTGTTCATTTCTTTATACAGTTCCTGCCCCTGGCGCTCACCAATCTTGGTGGCAGCCATCATCACCAGCGGTACCGTGTCCATCGGCTGGCCTTTGGCATTCACGAATTGATCATCAACCGCAATCACTTTCAGATCGTAGCTGCGCGCTTTCGCCATAATGGCAGGCCCTAATTTCGGATCGGGCGTACAGATAACGAAACCTTTTGCTCCGCTAGCCGCTAGGCTGTCAATCGCGTTCAGGGTCTTTTCCCCATCGGGAACCGCAATTTTTATCACGTCAAAACCGAGATCTTTTCCTGCTTTATCAGCGAATTTCCATTCGGTCTGGAACCAAGGTTCTTCCGGTTGTTTAACCAGAAATCCCAGCTTTACGTTCTCTGCCATAGCTGATTGTGACATAACCGCAGCCAACCCGATTGCTGCCAGCGCCTTAGTGAATTTATGCATGATGTTCTCCGGTGTAATTATCTTTTCATTCGCCAGCAACGCCGATACTCGTTCACGTTGTGGGTAAGGGTTTTCCGGTCTGGATAAAGGAAAAACACAGACTTAGCGCAATCCTTTACTCAGTAGCATTCAGACGTTTTATGTTTTAGTCGTTATCTTCGGTCCGAATATAGAGCTTTATCACATCCCAGAACAATGACAGGTTTGTGCATACATTTAGCAATTTTAACCAATTATTAACCTTTGACGGGCTTCACAAAATGGCTGATGGCGACAGAAAAATACATACTTCCAGCTAACCACTCCTCACCGCCTCTCTTTATCCCTGCCATCGTAAACACCAACGTTCTGGGATTAATGAGGAGCAAAACATGAGCGCGGGCGCTATTACAATTGGCCTCGACTTCGGTAGTGATTCGGTACGCGCCTTAGCCGTTGACTGCCAAAGCGGGCAAGAGCTGGAAACAGAAGTGGTCTACTACCCCCGCTGGCGCGAGGGGAAATATTGTCAGCCTGCCAACAACCAGTTCCGACACCATCCACTGGACTATATTGAATCGCTGGAACAGGCAATTAAGGTGGTGGTTTCCCGCCTGACGAACGAACAGCGCCAACACATCATCGGCATCGGCGTGGATTCGACCGGATCTACCCCCGCACCGATTGATGAACACGGTCAGATCCTCGCCCTACGCCCCGAATTTGCCGACAACCCCAATGCCATGTTTGTGCTGTGGAAAGACCACACGGCAATAGAAGAAGCCGAAGCGATTAATACACTGTGCAGAAGCGGCCAGTTTCCGGATTACACCCGTTATATCGGTGGCGTTTACTCGTCCGAATGGTTCTGGGCCAAAATCCTGCATGTCTCGCGTGAAGATGCGGCGGTGCGGCAGGCGGCCGTCTCCTGGATAGAACTGTGCGACTGGGTGCCCGCCCTGCTTTCCGGTACGCAGGCACCTGCCACTATCCGCCGTGGTCGATGCAGCGCCGGGCATAAATCACTTTGGCACCCAAGCTGGGGCGGACTGCCGCCGAAAGACTTTCTGCATGCGCTCGATCCCTGCCTGACAGAGACATTGCAGTACCCGCTGTTTACCGATACCTGGACTGCCGAGCAGCCGGTCGGCACGATTACCGCCGAATGGGCGCAGCGGCTCGGTATTCCTGAGACAGTCATCCTGGCGGGCGGCGCGTTTGACTGCCACGTCGGCACCGTCGGCGCAGGCGCACAGCCTTATACGCTGGTCAAAGTGATTGGCACGTCCACCTGCGACATTCTGATCGCCGACGACGCACGCATTGCCGATCGCACCATTGCCGGTATTTGCGGGCAGGTCGACGGTAGCGTGGTTCCTGGCTATATCGGCCTCGAAGCCGGACAGTCCGCCTTCGGTGATATGTACGCCTGGTTTGGGCGGCTGCTGGGCTGGTCATTACAGGAAGCCGCGAAAGATCATCTTGAACTCAAAACGTCATTACAGGCGATGGAAGGCAAACTGCTGGAGCGACTCACGCACAGCTGGGCGGAGAACCCGACGCTGGATCACCTGCCTGTCGTGCTGGACTGGTTCAACGGCCGCAGAACGCCGTTCGCCAATCAGCGGCTAAAAGGCGTGATCACCGATCTCAATCTGGGCACCGATGCCCCCACGCTGTTCGGTGGCTTTATTGCCGCGACGGCCTTTGGCGCGCGCGCGATTATGGAATGCTTTGAAAATCAGGGAGTCCCCGTCGAGAACGTGCTAGCACTGGGCGGCATCGCGCGGAAATCCCCCGTCATCATGCAGGTATGCACTGATGTGATGAATCGCCCTTTGCAGATCGTTGCCTCCGATCAGTGCTGTGCGCTCGGCGCGGCGATCTTTGCCGCCGTCGCCGCTGGCGTTCACGACGATATCCCAACGGCACAGCAGCATATGGCCAGCGGCATAGAACGCACCTTAATGCCTGACAGCCAGCGCGTTGCCCGTTATCAGCAGCTTTATGAACGCTATCAGCAGTGGTGCCGCCTCGCGGAACCTGCCTATAGCACAACGTCTACGGCGAAAAACTAATTTTTATCCCTCTGGGATCACGTTACAGGAGTCATCATGGATCATTTTAAGCAGCTTGAAGTCTGGTTCGTCATCGGTAGCCAGCACCTCTACGGGCCGGAAACATTGCGTCAGGTAAAAGAGAACGCGGAAAAGGTCGTCGCTGGGTTAAATCAACAGGCTAATCTGCCGGTTAAGCTGGTGCTGAAGCCGCTGGTGAAAACACCGGATGAGATTCTGGCGCTGTGTCGTGATGCCAACTATCAAGATAACTGTATTGGCCTGCTGACCTGGCTACATACGTTCTCTCCCGCCAAAATGTGGATTGGCGGCCTGAGCGTACTCAGTAAACCCCTGCTGCAATTCCACACCCAGTTCAATGCCGAAGTGCCGTGGGACACCATGGACATGGATTTCATGAACCTGAACCAGACCGCACACGGCGGACGCGAATTTGGTTTCATCGGCGCTCGGATGCGGCAGGCGCATCAGGTAGTCGTCGGCCACTGGCAGGATAAGAACGCCCATGTCCGTATCGGGAAATGGATGCGGGTTGCTGCTGCCATTCAGGAAAGCAAACAGCTGAAGGTCGCACGATTTGGTGACAACATGCGTGAAGTCGCCGTCACCGAAGGCGATAAAGTCGGCGCGCAGATCCAGTTCGGTTATTCCGTCAGCGCCTGGGGACTGGGTGATTTAACCGCCGTGGTTGATGCGGTGTCCAAAGGCGATATCAATGCGTTGGTCGACGAATACGAAGCCAACTATCAGTTAACGGATGCGGTGAAGCTCAACGGTGCGAACCGCCAGAATCTGCTGGATGCGGCACAGATTGAACTCGGGATGAAGCGTTTTCTGGAACAAGGCGGCTATCACGCATTCACCACCGATTTTGAAAACCTGTATGGCTTGAAGCAGTTGCCGGGACTGGCGGTACAGCGTCTGATGCAACAGGGCTATGGTTTCGGTGGCGAAGGCGACTGGAAAACTGCCGCGCTACTGCGCATTATGAAAGTGATGGCAGGTGGTTTGTCAGGCGGAACGTCCTTCATGGAGGATTACACCTATAACTTCCAGAATGGTAACGATCTGGTCGTTGGCTCCCACATGCTGGAAGTCTGCCCCACCATTGCGAAAGAACAGAAACCGATTCTGGATGCCCAATATCTTGGCATTGGTGGAAAAGCCGACCCTGCCCGCTTGATTTTCTCTACGCCAGCGGGCCCATCACTCAACGCCAGCGTGATCGACATGGGCGACCGTTTCAGAATGCTGGTAAATTTGGTCGATACGATCGAACAACCTCACCCACTGCCGAAATTGCCGGTTGCCCGTGCCATCTGGAAAGCGCAACCGTCGCTGGACGTGGCGGCGGAAGCCTGGATTCTGGCCGGCGGTGCGCACCACACTGTCTTTAGCCAGGCGTTAGATCTCGAACACATGCGACTCTACGCGGAAATGCAGAATATTGAACTGCTGGTGATCGACAACGAAACCCGACTCCACGAATTCAAAGATGCCCTGCGTTGGAACGAGGTGTACTACAAACTGTGTAGTCGCTAGGCACAGATATCAGGGGCAGTTGACGTCTACGCTGCCCCGTTATCGTCACCCATCATTCACGCTACGGTTTGCCATCATGCTGCCGCCCACGGTTGCCTTAAACGTCATCCTATTTCCTGTCAATCCATTATTTTTCATTTTCATTTGTTTGTTGTTGAAAAATAAGCGTACTTTATTACATCGCCCTCTAGACAGGTTGTGCCGCTTGCATATACTTAGTCATCTCAACCACATAACTATTAGACCAATCACCATGACCGTTCATGACTATTTGCTTAAATTCAGGAAAGTCAGCTCAACAGAAAGTCTGGAAAAACTCTTCGATCACCTCAATTATTCTCTGACAGATAGTCAGGAAATCATCAACATGTATCGTGCTGCGGATCATCGGCGGGCTGAGCTGGCATCCGGCGGGCGTTTATTCGATATCGGCTGCGTGCCAAAATCCGTCTGGTATCACGTCCTGTAACCATAAAGTGTCATCAGCGATAAAAAGAATAATTATGCAATAATTTCCTTCCGGGCTATTGCTCAGAACAGGCTCTGCATGGTTGTCTGACAGCTCGGCGTTTCTCGTATTTACGAGACGTTACCCTTTCGCCCCTTGCAGGGGACATCGATAACCCTACTTTGGGTATGTTGTCGAAAACCCGACAATGCCTGATAATAGTCCGGTTTTGTTTTGTAGGCACCGTAATGACCGAATACGCATTGCTCTTTGTTAGCATCCTTCTGGTAAATAATTTCGTCTTAGTGAAGTTTCTTGGGCTGTGCCCCTTTATGGGCGTGTCCAAAAAGCTGGAGACGGCGATTGGCATGGGCATGGCGACCACATTCGTAATGACGGTCGGCTCCATGTTTTCCTGGCTAGTCAACGAATTTATTCTCGTTCCGCTCGATATTCTCTATTTGCGCACCATGGCATTTATTCTGGTGCTCGCCGTGGTGGTGCAGTTCTCCGAGATGTTCGTGCGTAAAGTCAGCCCTGAGCTGTATCGTCTGCTGGGGATTTTCCTGCCGCTGATTACCACCAACTGCGCTGTACTTGGCGTTGTTCTGCTTAATATCAATCTGTCGCACGGCTTCCTGCAATCGACGATTTATGGCTTTGGCGGTGCCGCAGGCTTCTCGCTGGTGATGGTACTCTTCGCCGCCATTCGCGAGCGCCTTGCCGTGTCGGATATTCCTGCGCCGTTCCGAGGTTCATCTATCGCGCTGATCACCGCCGGCCTCATGTCGCTGGCGTTTATGGGCTTTACCGGACTGGTGAAATTCTGATGACCGCAATCTGGATTGCCATTGCGGCATTAAGCGCTCTCGCGCTGGTATTTGGTCTGGTGCTCGGCTACGCCTCCCGCCGGTTTGAAGTCGAAAATGATCCGATCGTGGAAGAAGTGGAAGCCATGTTGCCACAAAGCCAGTGCGGCCAGTGCGGCTACCCTGGCTGTCGGCC
The DNA here is from genome assembly GCF_013449375.1 of Pectobacterium sp. CFBP8739. Taxonomy (GTDB): domain Bacteria; phylum Pseudomonadota; class Gammaproteobacteria; order Enterobacterales; family Enterobacteriaceae; genus Pectobacterium. The sequence continues at coordinate 287,618 of NZ_JACDRR010000005.1, forward strand.
TTACGCCGAAGCGGTCGCACTAAATGGGGAAAATATTAATAAATGCGGCCCCGGCGGCGAAGCGATGATGTTGAAGCTGGCTGAAAAGCTCAACGTTGATCCACAGCCGCTGGAAGGCGACGCCGACGTTCAAGCGCCTGCACGCCACGTTGCTTGGATCGACGAAAGCAACTGCATCGGCTGCACCAAGTGCATTCAGGCCTGCCCGGTTGATGCCATCATCGGCAGTACCAAAGCGGTACACACCGTCGTGAGCGATTTATGCACCGGCTGCGATCTCTGCGTCTCCCCTTGCCCGACGGACTGTATCGAATTACGTCCTATCGCTCCGACTCCCGCTAACTGGAAATGGGATCTCGATACGATTCCAGTACGCGTTATTCAAGTAGAACGCCATGCTTAAGCTGTTTTCCGCCTTTAGAAAAGACAGGATCTGGGATTTCGACGGAGGCATTCATCCGCCGGAAATGAAGACGCAGTCCAGCCGGACGCCGCTGCGTCACATTCCGCTGCCAGAACAGTTCATTATTCCGCTCAAGCAGCATCTTGGCCCAGAAGGTGAGATCTGCGTCAGCGTCGGCGATAAAGTTCTGCGCGGCCAGCCGCTGACGCGAGGAAAAGGCCGCACATTGCCCGTTCACGCCCCAACGTCAGGCACGGTGAATGCGATCCGCCAACACACCACGGCGCACCCTTCTGGCCTGTCTGAACTCAGTATTATTATTGTGCCGGATGGCGACGACCGCTGGTGTGAACGTCAGACCTTGATGGATTATCGCGCACAGAGCACCGATACCCTGCTTGCTCACCTGCATCAGGCTGGCATCGCGGGTCTGGGCGGCGCAGGGTTCCCTACCGCGGCCAAGTTACAAGGCGGAATGCGCGGGATTGAAACCCTGATCATCAACGGCGCAGAGTGTGAACCCTATATCACCGCCGACGATCGACTCATGCAGGAGCGCGCCGACGAAATTATTCAAGGTGTCGACATTCTGTCGTTCCTGTTGCAGCCAAAACGTATTCTGATCGGAATCGAAGATAATAAGCCAGAAGCGATTGCCGCCCTGCGGTTGGCTTTGGGTAAACGCAGCGATATACAACTGCGCGTTATTCCGACCAAATATCCATCAGGCGGAGCCAAGCAGCTCACCAAAATTCTGACCGGCAAAGAGGTTCCGTTCGGGAAACACTCCGCCGCGATTGGCGTGTTAATGCAGAACGTCGGTACAGCCTTCGCCATCAAACGTGCCGTGATCGACGGCGAACCGCTCACCGAGCGCGTGGTGACGCTAACCGGTGAAGCCTTGCGTCAGCCTGGTAACGTCTGGGCGCGGCTGGGCACACCAGTACGTCACCTGCTCAAACAGGGTGGCTTCCACGTCAATAAGCAGCCGATGGTGGTAATGGGCGGTCCGTTGATGGGCTTTACCCTGCCGTCGCTGGATGTGCCGATCGTCAAAATCAGCAACTGCCTACTCGCGCCATCGCATGCGGAAATGGAGCCGGCTGCCGAAGAGCAATCCTGCATTCGCTGTAGCAAATGTGCCGATGCCTGTCCGGCGGGGCTGTTGCCACAGCAGCTTTACTGGTTCAGCCGTGGGCAGGAACACGAGAAAGCCCGCAATCACCATCTGTTTGACTGCATCGAATGCGGGGCCTGTGCTTACGTCTGCCCCAGTAATATTCCGCTGGTACAGTATTACCGTCAGGAAAAGGCCGAGATTCGGGCAATCGACGAAGACGCACAGCGTGCCGCGCAGGCTAAAGTGCGCTTTGATGCTAAACAGGCCCGTCTGGAGCGGGAAAAAGCCGCGCGCGAACTGCGCCATAAACAAGCAGCGGCTGGCGTATCCGCCAGCGATAAAGATGCCGTGCAGGCGGCGCTGGAACGCGTACGCCGCAAGCAAACCGCAACAACAGAGGCAGGTTCGCCAATCGAGGTCATCCCTGACGCCCAGCCGGATAACAGCGCCGCCATCGCCGCGCGGGCTGCACGGAAGGCATTAGTTCGTGAAGAGCGGGCGCGTGAAAAACAGGTACAGCAGGAAACCCCAACAGCCGATGTTCCAACCGTCGAGCTTGACCCACGCAAAGCCGCGGTAGCCGCCGCACTTGAGCGCGTTAAAGCCCGTAAGGCTGCACAGCAAGCCGCAACAAACGCAGAAGCTCCCGTTCCCTCGGTTGACCCTGACGTAGTTGTAGAACTTGCTGCGGCCGTTGAAACACAAGAGCCGGAAGATCCCCGCAAGGCTGCTGTCGCCGCCGCCCTTGCTCGCGTTAAAGCTCGTAAAGCTGCACAGCAGGCCGCAACAAACGCAGAAGCTCCCGTTCCCTCGGTTGCCCCTGACGTAGTTGTAGAAC